>JAGUYQ010000045.1 GCA_020061285.1 Betaproteobacteria bacterium | reverse complement strand
GTGCAGGTCGTAGATGCCAGGCAGGTCCACCACTTCGGCCATGGCGTCGCCGAGAAGCACCTTGGCGCTCATTAGATCCACGGTGATACCCGGCCAGTTGCCGACGCGGGCGGAGGCGCCGGTAAGACGGTTGAAAAAGGTGGATTTGCCGGTATTCGGCATCCCCAGGAGGGCGATGCGCTTCATAATGGAGGAGAGATCAGCCCGGCACTTTCACGTCGATTTGCAGGGCATCATGGCGGCGCATGATGACGTCGGTGGTGCCGATGCGTACTTGCAGCGGCCCGGCGCAGCAGCCCTTGCGCACGATTTCCAGCCGCTTGCCCACCCGGAAGCCCAGGGCGGCCAGCCGGTGGTAGAGGTCCTCGCCCACATGGATGGCGGCGATGGTGCCCGATTGGCCGGGTTGCAGGGACGGCAGGTTGACGGTCATGGTTAATTCCACCTAAATGAGAATTGTTCCTGATTCTCCTACAAACCATCGGGGTTTGCAAGGGGCTGGACAGCGGGTTTTCGCTGGCCTGGCAAATTTGTGGAGAATGCCCGATTCGGCTATCATACACACCCGTCTACGTGCCACGAGTCATCATGACCAAATTCATCTTCGTCACGGGCGGGGTCGTCTCTTCCTTAGGCAAGGGTATTGCCGCCGCCTCACTCGCCGCTATTCTCGAATCCCGCGGCATCAAGGTTACGCTTCTCAAGCTCGATCCCTACATCAACGTCGATCCCGGTACCATGAGCCCCTTCCAGCATGGGGAAGTGTTCGTTACCGAGGACGGCGCGGAAACCGATCTGGACTTGGGGCATTACGAGCGCTTCGTCAGCGCCAAGATGTCCAAGCGCAACAACTTCACCACCGGGCAGATTTACGAAAGCGTGATCCGCAAGGAGCGCCGCGGCGATTACCTGGGCGGCACGGTGCAGGTGATCCCGCATATCACTGATGAGATCAAGCATCACATCAAGGCCGGTGCCGGCGATGCCGACGTGGCCATCGTCGAGATAGGCGGCACGGTGGGCGACATTGAATCCCTGCCGTTCCTCGAAGCCATCCGCCAGATGGGCGTGCAACTCGGGCGGCAAAACAGTTGCTTCATCCACCTGACCCTGGTGCCCTATATCGCTTCCGCCGGGGAGATCAAAACCAAGCCCACCCAGCACTCGGTGAAGGAATTACGGGAGATCGGCATTCAGCCCGACGTGTTGCTGTGCCGTTCCGATCGTCCGTTGCCCGAGGGGGAGCGGCGCAAGATCGCCCTTTTCACCAACGTCCCCGAGGAGGCGGTGATCTCCGCCGTGGACGTGGCTTCCATTTACACGATTCCGGTCCTGTTCCACGAGCAGATGCTGGACGAGATCGTCTGCCACAAGCTGGGCATTCTCGCCCGTGCCGCGGATTTGTCCGTGTGGCGCGACCTGGTTGACCGCCTGGAACATCCCCAGGCCAACGTGGATATCGCTTTCGTCGGCAAGTACGTGGACCTCACCGAGTCCTACAAGTCCTTGTCCGAGGCATTGATTCACGCCGGTATTCACACCCGCAGCAAAGTCAAAATCCATTACATCGACTCCGAAGCGATCGAGAACGGCTCCCAGCCTCTCGATTGTCTCAATGACATGGACGCCATCCTGGTGCCCGGTGGTTTCGGCAAGCGTGGTGTGGAGGGCAAGATCAAGGCCATCCAGTACGCGCGGGAGAACCAGGTTCCTTACCTGGGCATCTGCCTCGGCATGCAATTGGCGGTGATCGAATACGCCCGTCACAAGGCCGGCCTGGAAGGCGCCCACAGCACCGAATTCGATCCCAACTGTCCCCATCCTGTGGTGGCGCTGATCAGCGAATGGACCAGCCGGGAAGGCGCCAAGGAAACGCGCTCCGAGCATTCCGATCTGGGCGGGACCATGCGCCTTGGCGGCCAGGAGTGCGTTCTTCAGGAAGGCTCCAAGGCACGGGATATCTACGGTTCCGACGTGATCGTGGAGCGTCACCGCCATCGGTATGAGGTCAACGAGGGCTATCTGGATACGCTGGAGAAGGCCGGGCTGCGCATCAGCGGCCTGTCAAAGACCGAAAAGCTGTGCGAGATGATCGAGTTGCCGGATCATCCCTGGTTCGTGGCCTGCCAGTTCCACCCCGAGTTCACTTCCACGCCCCGCGCGGGCCATCCGCTGTTCAAAGCCTTTGTTGAAGCGGCTTTGGCCCGGAAAAAAACTAAGTAGGCGTGCCATTCATGAAACTTTGTGGTTTTGAAGCCGGACTGGATCAACCCCTGTTCCTGATCGCCGGTCCTTGCGTGATCGAATCTCGGCAAATGGCGTTTGATACCGCCGGTGCCCTGAAGGAAATGTGCGCGGCTCTGGGCGTCAATTTCATTTACAAATCCTCCTACGACAAGGCCAACCGCAGCTCGGGCAAATCCTTCCGCGGCCTGGGCATGGCCGAGGGTCTCAAGATTCTCGACGAGGTGAAGAAGCAGATCGGCGTGCCGGTGCTGACCGACATCCATGCCGAGGACGAAATCGCCGAGGTGGCGGCGGTGGTGGACGTGCTGCAAACGCCGGCCTTCCTTTGCCGCCAGACCGATTTCATCCAGGCCGCGGCGTCCGCCGGCAAGCCAGTGAACATCAAGAAGGGGCAGTTTCTCGCCCCCTGGGACATGAAGAACGTGGTGGACAAGGCACGGGAGGCCAGCGGCCAGGACAATATCCTGGTGTGCGAGCGGGGCGTGTCCTTCGGCTACAACAATCTGGTG
>JAGUYQ010000180.1 GCA_020061285.1 Betaproteobacteria bacterium | reverse complement strand
GTGACGGCCCACCCACGCCCGGCCAGGGCCGCTGCGGTTGCCGCTCCGGCGATGCCGCCGCCGATCACGGCGGCGGTACCGGTTTTTAACGGGGGCGGGGGCGTGTACCAGGGGGGCTGCCAGGGGTGTTCGGGTTTCCTTGCCAATTCGCCGCAGAGCATGTCCCGTTTGCGGCCGTATCCCTTCACTTTGCGGACGGCGAAGCCGGCCTCCTCCAGCCCGCGCTTTACCTCTCCGGCGCTGGTGAAGGTGGCGAAGGTGGCATTGGGCTTGGAGAGTTGCGCCATGGTCCGGAAAAGTGCCGGGTGCCACATGTCGGGGTTTTTCGCCGGGGCGAAACCATCGAGAAACCAGGCATCCGCCTGCATTTCGCAGAGAGGCAGTGTTTCCAGGACATCCCCGAGCAGGAGGGTGAGGGTGACGCGTCCGCCGGCCAGGGTGAGGCGGTTCCAGCCGCGGTTGAGATAGCGGTATTGCCCGAGGAGGGCCTGGGCGTGGTTGCCCAGTTCGGGCCACAGGCCGAGGGCCCGTTGCAGATCGGCAGAGGACAAGGGGTGCTTTTCGCAACTGACGAAGTGCAGGCGGGCGGAGGCCGGGGCATGGCGCTCCCATTCCTGCCAAGCGCAAAGAAAGTTGAGACCGGTGCCGAAACCGGTTTCTCCCACCACGAAACAGCCGCTCGCGGGCTGGCGCTGCCAACGCTCGGCCAATCCATTGTGCTTCAGGAAGACATGGCGTGTTTCCGCCAGGCCCGATTCCCGTGAGAAATAGATGTCATCGTAGTGGGTGGACAGGGGGTGGCCTTCACTCCATCTGAGTAAAGAGGTCACGATTTTCCCCCGGCCGGGGTAAGGAACGCTGCCATGATCTTCGCTGGGCCAATCCGCTTGTTTTGGGCTCTATTGTATTCAATCTTTTAGGGTGGGGAAAAATTCATTGCAGCAACGCCCTCCTGACCTTTATTTCGGACAGGGGGCGGGGTATATTCCCATTCAAGAAGTATGGTCATTTGAAAAAAATAAATTAGGGAGAAGGCAACATGGCGTTTTTCGACTGGAGTGATGAGTACAGCGTGGCAAACAGCACTCTCGACGCTCAGCATCAGCAGCTTTTTGCGATCCTCAACCGTCTTCACGACGCGTTGACCAGCCAGCCGGAAGGGAATAATGACCGGTTGCAGCAGGACATCATGTCCGCATTGCTGGAATACACCCGTACCCACTTCGCCGAGGAGGAGGAAATGATGCTGAAGTCCGGCTATCCCGGTTACGACCGTCATCGCGAAGCCCACCTGCAATTGATCGCCCAGGTCGAGGAGATGGGCAAGCGGCTTGAGAAAGGGGATGCGTCCCTGCGGGAGGACGTTTTCAGTTTCCTCTTCGGCGATTGGCTACTGGACCATATTCTGAATGTCGATTCCCAGTATGTGCCCTACCTGCACTGATCGGCGCTAGAGCAGGAGCAGGGCGAGCCCCGAGCCGGCACCGATCATGCCGAGTCCCGCCGCGCAGCGGCGCCCCAACTGTTTGCCGCCGATGAAGAACACCACCGACAGCTTGAAGGCCAGGTTGGCGATCAGGGCCAGTGTGATGGCCGTGACGGTTTCCTCCACCGGCAGCCGGCCGGTGTTGTACAGGCGGAGGCTGGTGAGAGTGATGGCGTCCACGTCGGTGAGCCCGGATACCAGGGCCACGGTGTAGATGCCCTTGCTGCCCGCGTAGTCCTGCAACCAGGCGGCGCAGAACAGGACCACGGCGTAGAGCAGGCCGAACCCCACCGAAGTGCGTAATTCGGTGGGGTTTTTGATTTCCGGCAGGGGGATTTCACGGGAGGTTTGCAGTTTTTTCCACCAATAGGCCGTCACCACCAGGCCGGCAATCAACCCGCTGGCCAGTACCGGCAGCAGTGACGGCAGGATGGAAGGACAGATGGCGGCGCTGACCACGGCCAAGCGAACCTGTACCACCAGATTCGCCAGCAGGATGACGATTACCGCCATCTGCGCCAGGCTGTCGTTCACCCGCCCGTGGCGGGCGTATATCAACGTGGTGGCGGTGCTGGAAGCCATACCGCCGAGGATGCCGAGCAACGGCGCACCGTAGCGCTGTCCCGCCAGTTTGAGGGCCACGTAGCCGGCGAGGGACAGGCCGGAGATCAAGACCACCATCAGCCAAATCTGGTGGGGATTCAAGGTACTGTAGGGGCCGAACTCCCGATCCGGCAGGATGGGCAGGATGATGAAGGACAGCACGGCGAATTGCAGAATGGACAGGATGTCCCGCCGCGACAGGCTCTGGGAAATACCCCGCAGCTCCGGCTTGAAATAGAGCAGGACGGTGGAGACGATGCCGATCATCACCGCCAGGGTGCTGTAGCCGTACCAGATGATGGCGCCCAGGCCGTAGCACACCAGCAGGGCGGCGACGGTTGTCGTGCCGGGATCGGCGTCGTCGGGGTTGCGCAGGTAGGCGGCGGTGATGAACAGGCCGACGATGACGAACCCCGCCGCCAATACCAAGGGGGAGTCCGCCTTCTGGGCGATCATGGCGCTCAGGGTGCCGAGGAGCGATACCAGGGTGAAGGTGCGCAAGCCCGCCTTTGCCGCCGGACTGCGCTCCCGTTCCAGCCCCATCAGCAATCCGATGGCCAAGCTGGTGACGAAAGCGGCGAGGCCGCCGAGGGCGTTGTCTTGAATTAAGGCGTCCATGCTTCAGTCTAGACCGGTTCCCAGTAGCGCAGGGTAAGTTGCAGAGTGACGCTGCCATTGTATTCGTTCAGGCCCAATCCATATACCGCCCGGATGGTTTCCGGCAGCGGGTCGGCATGAAAGAAGAAGATGGCGTCGAACACCTTGCCTTCCCGTGCCAAGCGCAGTTTCAGATGGCGTTCGCCCACCACCCGTTGCTCCGCCACGTCGAATCGGCCGTGGAAGGTGGGTTCGGGAAAGCCTTGTCCCCAGATGCCCGCTCCCAGCAGGCGGGCCAAGTCCCAT
>JAGUYQ010000059.1 GCA_020061285.1 Betaproteobacteria bacterium | reverse complement strand
GGTCCCGCTTTCCTTGGTGGTGAAGTAGGGGTCGAATATCCTCGGCAGGATGGCTTCCGCCACTCCGCCGCCGGTGTCCCTCACCGTCACGGCGACCTGATCGCCGTCCGTCCGCAAGTGGACGACGATGCGCCCCTCCGGTTTCCCGTTGGACAGAATGGCCTCCTTGGCATTGTTCAGGATGTTCAGCAGCACCTGGGAATATTCGTTGGGATAACCCCAAGCCACGGCATCGCCGCCCCCCTCCAGGGAGACCGTGATGTTGTGGCTTTTCAGGCCCGCCCCGAGAATGGACAAGGTATCCTCGATGGCCTGCAGCACGCTGAAGCGGACCTTTTTCTTGTTGGGGCGGAAGAAATTACGGAAATCGTCGATGGTGGCGGACATGCGCCGGATCATGCGCTGTCCTTCCGCCACCGAGTGATCCAGGGTTTCGGCGTCCAGTTCGCTGAAGTCGTAGGCATCCTTGATGTTGGCCAGCAGCAAACCCAGTGCGTTGATCGGCTGGCGCCACTGATGGGCGATGTTGCCGATCATCTCCCCCATGGCGGCCAACCGGGATTGCTGGATCAGCAGGTGTTCCTGCTGCAGGTTCTTTTCCACCTCTTCCCGCACCTGCTGCGCCAGATTTTCGTTGAGGTGGCGCAGTTCGTCCTCCATGCGTTTGCGCTCGGTAATGTCGTTACCGATCCCGATCACGAATTCAACCTTGCCCCCCGCGTCCTGCAACACATTGTTCGACCAGTCGAATAGCCGCATCGAACCGTCGCGCATCCGCCAGTAGTTTTCGTAGCGGGGGACGACATTTCCCGCCGTGATGTCGTTGAATACCCCCTTGACCTCCCCCATCTCGCCGGAGGACAAGAAAAATTCCCAGAAGAACCGGCCCTTCACCTCCTCGAAGGCATAGCCGGTCAGCTTCTCCGCCATGCGGTTGAAGCGCACCACGCGCCCTTCCCGGTCCAGCACCACAATCAGGCTTCCCGCCGTGTCCAGCACCGCCGCGGTGAAGTCCCGCTCCCGCCGCAGTTCGGCTTCCGCCCGCCGACGCTCGGTGACGTCCCGCCCCAGGACCACCAGGGCGTGGCGATTCCCCTCCTCGTCGAAGAGAGGGATTTTGCTTACCTCGATGTAGCGCGGTTCCTCGTCGGGGCCGGACATCACCTCCACCTCGTGGAGCAAGTCGCCCTTTTCCCACGCCCGCTCATCGCTGGCGAGACAGGCGGCGTACGTCTCCTTGAGGTGGGGTTGCAGCTCCCCGAGTTCCGCATCCGTTTTTCCCTGCCAAGGCTGGCGCTCGAGGTCGAACAAGCGCATGGCGGGCGTGTTGGCGACCTGCCAGCGCCCCTCCCCGTCCTTGAAGAAAACGGCGTCCGGCAAGGTCTCGATCAAGGTGGCGAGACGCTTCTCGCTCTCCTTCAATTCCCGGAGGGATTTGCGCTGCTGGGAAATATCGGCGTAGGCGGCCACGTAGTTGGTGAGGCGGCCATACTTATCCCGCACCGCGCTGATTTTCAAGCGCAGGGGTAGCAGGGTGCCGTCCTTGCGCCGGTTCCAGATTTCCGACACCCATTCGCCCCGGCTCTCCAGGGCCTCCCAGATGCGGCGATAGAACCCGGCGTCGTGGCGGCCCGACCGGAACAGGCGGGGGTTCTGCCCGATCAGTTCGTCGGGGGTATAGCCGAACAGGGTGGCAAAGGCGGGATTGACGGATTCGATGGCGCCATCCGGCGCCGTCACCATGATGCCTTCGAGGGTGGTTTCGCTGACCTTCTCCGCCAGCAGCAAGGAGTGCTGGGATCGGCGGAAGCGCTCTTCCTGCTCCCGCAGGGCCGATTGCAGTTCCCGCACGTAACTCTGCTCGATGGTGGCGAGCAAATCGGCATAGGTCACCAGGCCCAGCAGCCTGCCGTCGTCGTCCACCACGCCGAGATGGCGGAAGCGTTTCTCGGTGAACAGCTTCCGGGCGTGAAACAGGGTTTCCCGCGCCGCCACGGTGAGCAAGGGAAAGGAGGCCACCTCCCCCAGGCGGATGGCGACATTGCCGCTGCCGATGAGGCGGATGATATCCCGCTCGGTGAGTATGCCGAGCTGATCGGCTTTTTCCACCACCACCGCGTCCCAGCGTCCAGTCTTCATCCTGGTTGCCGCTTCGGCCACGGTGGTGTCGGCACCGAGGAGAATCGGCTGGCCCGACATGACCGCGCCTACCTCCTTGAGGTGGACGAAAAACTCGATGCCCTGATTCTTCACCACGTCGGTTTGGGTCACCATGCCCAACACCGCCCCGGCGGCATCCGTCACCAGGTAATGGCGCATGCCCTCCTGTTTGAAACGCAGCGCCGCTTCCCCGAGGGGAGTGTCGGCGGAGATGGTCTTGACGGGGGAGCTCATGACGCGGGCGACGGGTATTTCCAGCGCCCCGTCCGCCTCCAGGTCCAGGGCGATGGCATCCCGTTCGGTCCAGATGCCCACCATCCGCCCGTTCTCCCTCACCACCACGGAACTGCAACGGGCTTCGCTCATCAGGGCCGCCGCCTCGCGGACGGAGGTCTGCGGGGCACAGTCCAGGAGCTTGTCCTGGACGATCTGGCCGACGGTCAGCATATCACTCACCCTGTTTCCCCGCGGGTTATGGCGCCCATCAACTGCGATAATCGGCGTTGATGCGCACGTAGTCGTAGGAAAAATCGCAGGTCCAGACGGTGGTGGACGCCTGGCCACGGTTGAGTTCCACCCGTACCCGGATTTCCGCCTCCTTCATCACCCGCTGGCCATCCTCTTCCCGGTAGCTGGCGGCGCGGCCGCCGTTCTCCGACACCAGCACGTCCCCCAGGTAGAGCTTCACCTTGGCCACGTCCAGGTCGTCGATGCCCGCATAGCCGATGGCGGCCTGGATGCGTCCCAGGTTGGGGTCGGAGGCGAAGAAGGCCGTTTTCACCAGGGGCGAGCGGGCGATGGCGTAGGCCACCTGGGCGCACTCCTCGTCGTCGGCGCCGCCGTTCACTTCCACGCTGATGAACTTGGTGGCCCCCTCCCCGTCCCGCACGATGGCCTGGGCCAGGTAGGCCGCCACCTCGGTCAGCGCGGCGCGGAAAGCCTCGTACTCGGCGCTGTTAGGGTTGGTGATCTCCGCCATGGCCGCCTGACCGGTGGCGATCAGCATGAAGGAGTCGTTGGTGGAGGTGTCGCCGTCCACCGTGATGCGGTTGAAGGAACCGTCGGCGGCATAGCGTACCGCCGCCTCCACCAAGGGCTGGCCGATCTTGGCGTCGGTGGCCACGTAGCCCAGCATGGTGGCCATGTTGGGGTGGATCATCCCCGAGCCCTTGGCGATGCCGGTGAGGGTCACCCTCGTGCCGCCGATGTCCACTTGCCTCGACACCGCCTTGTGGACGATGTCCGTGGTCATGATGGCCTGGGCCGCGTTGTGCCAGTTGCCGGCCTTGAGGTCGGCGACGCAGAGGGGCAAACCGGCGACGAGCTTGTCCAGCGGCAGGGGTTCCATGATCACCCCGGTGGAGAAGGGCAGCACCTGCCCCGCCTCGCAACCCAGCAGGGCGGCCAACTCGGCGCAAGTCTTGTGGGCGCGGGCGAGGCCGTCCTCCCCCGTGCCGGCGTTGGCGTTGCCTGTGTTGACCACCAGGGCGCGGATTTCCGCCCCCGAGGCCAGATGTTCCTTGCACACGGTCACCGGCGCGGCGCAAAAGCGGTTCTTGGTGAACACGCCGGCGACCCGCGATCCCTGTTCCAGCTTGATGACCAGCAGGTCCTTGCGCTCGGCTTTCTTGATGCCCGCCTCGGCGATGCCGAGGGTCACGCCCGCGACGGGCAAGAGTTGTTCCGGCGTGGCCGGGATGAAATTGACTGGCATAGTCCTTCCTGAAAGTTGGAAATTATTTGAGCAGCGACAGGGCCTGGGCCTCGAGCTTGCCGGTGGCGCGGCAAACGGTGCCGTCCTTGCCTCCCACCTGGAACACGCCGGGGCTGTCCGAGTCGAACTCCACCTTATCGCTGACGGTATCCCCCGACAACGCTCCCAGTTTCCGCACCTGGATGGTCTTGGTCAGGGTGTAATAGGCCTTCGCCCGGGCACGGGTCTTGTTCGCCCCCGCTTCGCTCAGCACCACTTGGACCTTGGCCTCCAGAGCCATCCTGCGGTCCACGGCATAAACGCCCTTGCGGCCGGCGATCTCGTATTCCCGCCGGGCCGAGGAGGCGGGGAAGTCATATTTCTGCTTTCCCTTGGCACTCTTGTTGTGGGACACGATGCGTCCGCAATCCACGTAGCGCTCAGGGTCGCCGCTGAAATACAGGGACAGGGAATGCCCCTGGGGATTGGCGGCATGCACGGTGAAAGCCGACTTTTCCGCCGCGGCGGACAACCCTT
>JAGUYQ010000118.1 GCA_020061285.1 Betaproteobacteria bacterium | reverse complement strand
CGTGGCGGTGCCTGGGAAAGCGAACTGGCTGCCGACAGGCCGGTGCGGGTGGCGGTGAACCAGGAAATGGCCGCTGCCGATACGCCCCTGCCGGAGGGAGCGGAGGTGGCCTTCTTTCCGCCGGTGACCGGAGGCTGACATGACGGTGCGGGTACAACAGGCGGACTTCGACCTCGGCGCGGAAATCGTCGCCTTCCGCGCCGGCAACCCGAAAATCGGTGCCGTGGCGACCTTTCTCGGCTTGGTGCGGGACGTGAACGACGATGCTGCCGTGCGGGAAATGACCCTGGAGCATTACCCCGGCATGACCGAAAAGGCCCTGGAAGAGATCGTCGCCGAGGCAAAAACCCGTTGGGATATCTACGATTCCTTGGTGATCCACCGCGTCGGCCCCCTCCAGCCCTGCGACCAGATTGTGCTGGTGGCCGTTGCCAGCGCCCATCGGGGCGAGGCCTTCGCCGCCTGCGAATTCGTCATGGATTACCTGAAAACCCGCGCCCCCTTTTGGAAGAAGGAAGACACCCCCGCCGGCGCCCGCTGGGTGGACGCACGGGAAACCGACGACCAGGCGGCGCTGCGTTGGCAAGAGGGGGAGGAGCCATGAAGCTGAAAAAACTCGGGCTGGCCCTGCTGGCCGCCGCGGCCTTTCTCGTCTCCTGTACTCCGGTGCAGACCACCCGTTCCGGCGCCGTCGGCGTGCAACGGCAGCAGTACATGCTGCTGTCCCAGCAGCAGGCGGAACAGATGGCGGCCTCTGCCTATCTCCAGGAAAAGCGCGACGCCGCCGCCAAGGGCAAGCTCAACGCCGATACGGCGCAACTCGCCCGCCTGCGGGGCATCGCCCAGCGCCTTATTCCCCAGACCGCCGTGTTCCGCGATGATGCCCTGCGCTGGAAGTGGGAAGTGAACCTGGAAAGCAGCGACGAGGTGAACGCCTACTGCGCCCCCGGCGGCAAGATCATGTTCTACACGGGTATTTTGTACAAACTGAAGCTGAGCGACGACGAGGTGGCGGCGGTGATGGGCCACGAAATCGCCCATGCCCTGCGGGAGCACGGCCGAGAGCGCCTGTCCGAGGCCTACGGCCAGCAGATGGTGATGCTGGGTATCGCCGCCCTGGCGAAAATGGACGACCAGAAGGTGGCGATCATGCAGAGCGTCGCCCAGGTGGCCCTGACCCTGCCTCACAGCCGGGAGCAGGAGGCGGAAGCCGACCGGGTGGGCCTGGAACTGATGGCACGGGCCGGCTACAATCCCCGCGCCGCCCTATCCCTGTGGCGCAAAATGGAAGCCAACGGCGGCGGCCGCATGCCCGAATTCCTCAGCACCCACCCCGCGCCCGAGTCCCGCATGCGGCAGATCGAGGGACTGATTCCGACGGTGATGCCGCTGTACGAAGAGACTCGGAGGCGGCGCGACTAGCCCGCTCACGGAAGACGGGGGCCAGGCTGGAATGGCTTGTTATGTTGTAACTTGCCGGACTGGGTACAGGATGTTTCCAAGCCTGACGATTGCATCCACTTTTGCTTTCATCGCGTCGACAAACAGCACGCGACCACTGAGGATGAGTGCAAGATCCTCACCGGTCATTAGGATGATTCGTGGGGAATCACCTGAGTATTTTTGCACTGCGGTATTGTCAAAGCCGTTTGCAGAAATGAAGAGGCCTCTTGTGCTTTGCGCCTTGCCACGAATCTTTCCATCGAAGATCGAAAGGTCAGGTTGTTTGGTTGGCTCTCGTGTCCATTTTGCCTCCACAAGGTAATCAAATTTCTCGTAGCGGAAATGGCCGTCAATTTGCTCTTGTCCAGGTGTTCGGTAGGGCTTTGTATGCTCGAACTCGCTAAGGTGCAGCAACTGAAAAAACAACTTCTCTAGGCTGAACCCGCGTTGCTGTGGGGTGATGTCATTTGCGGTTGTTAGGCCAAGGAATTCGGCGTTTAGAACTTCTAGGCGTTTATTCTGTGCGCGGCGGTCAGCAATTGATTGCTCATAAGATATCTTAGCGCGCTCCTGCTCGCGTTTCTTAATCTCGGCCTCGATGGGGTCGTCCCCGATAGCCTCTCTGAACTCCGCAAGTAGCCTTTTTGCCCTTTTCTCATCGAGCTGGTCCCGATCCATGGGCCCTTTTAAGCGGTAAAAGCCTGAAGCTATTGAACTGATCAGCTCAAGGCTTCCTGTCCGGTCCAAGTCTTCGAGGATTGCGCGCATCATCGTGTACTTGTTGTATGCTTCGCGCGGGTATTTGTTTTGAAGCGATTTCGAAACACCACAGCTATCTAGGAAGCTGTAAAAGCCGTTCCAGTACCAAAAGCACGCACCAGCCAGCTCGACAATCTTTTCTTTCGCTTCAAAGCTTAGTTTCTTGGCCATGAGTGCTGAGATCAGTTGGTAGCGACATAATGTAAAGTAGCCATCCTAATGGATGGCACCGTTTTTACAAACGGGGTGGGTGGGAAGTTACGGGATCGCTCCCTAGTAATCATCGGAAGAAAAAGGAGATTCGAGGAAGCGAGGTGCTCGAACAACAAGAGAGCACCCCCTATTCCGCACTTAGGACTGTCCGCCTTCCGCCGGCACGGCGTAGCCGCATTCCTTCTGCGGGCAGACCTTTTCCGTTCCCTTGCGCTTGGTGGTTTTCAGGGTCAGGATCGGCCAGCCGCACTGGGGGCAGGGCTCCTTGATGGGGGGGTTCCACACCGCGTATTTGCACTTGGGGTAGGTGTTGCAGGAGTAGAACAGCTTGCCGAAGCGGCTCTTGCGCTCAATCAGGCTGCCCTTCTTGCATTCCGGGCACTCGACGCCGGTGTCCTTGGGCTTTTCCAGGGGCTCGATGAACTTGCACTTGGGGTAGCCGGTGCAGCCGATGAACTTGCCGTAGGGGCCGGACTTGATCACCAGGGGGCTGTCGCACTGGGGGCAGGTGCGGCCCTCGACGATTTCCGGCGCCACGGCTTCCTGCTGGGCGTTGGGGTCGTCGTTCATGTTGCGGGTGTAGTCGCATTCCGGGTAGCCGGTGCAGCCGACGAAGCGGCCCCGCTTGCCGAGGCGGGTGACGAGGGGCTTGCCGCACTTGGGGCAGGCCTCGTCCAGGCTTTCCTGGGTCACATCCTTGCGGTCCACGTTTTTCTTCTCTTCCACCTGGTGGTGGAAGCCTTGCCAGAACTTCTCCAGCACCGGCACCCACTCGATCTTGCCGGTGGAAATGCGGTCCAGCTCGTCTTCCAGCTTGGCGGTGAAGTCGTAGTCCACGTACTGGGTGAAGTGTTCGGTGAGGAACTTGTTCACCACCCGGCCCACGTCGGTGGGGAGGAAGCGCTTCTTGTCCAGGACCACGTATTCCCGGTCCAGGAGGGTGGAAATGATCGAGGCGTAGGTGGAGGGCCGGCCGATGCCGTACTCTTCCAGGGTCTTCACCAGGCTGGCTTCCGAATAGCGGGGCGGCGGCTGGGTGAAGTGCTGGACGCCGGAGAGGGCGTCCACGGGGAGGGTTTCCCCTTCCTCCACGGGCGGCAGCTTGGCTTCGCCCTCCTCGTCGGAGTCGTCCTGGTCTTCGAGATAAACCGAAATGAAGCCGGGAAACACCAGGGTCTGGCCGGTGGCGCGGAACAGGTTCTCCGGCCCGCCGACGCTGATGTCCAGGGCCACGGTGTCGAACTTGGCGGGGCTCATCTGGCACGCCAGGGTGCGCTTCCAGATCATTTCGTAGAGCTTGAACTGCTCTGCGGAAAGGTATTCCTTGACGCTTTCCGGCGTGCGGGCGATGGAGGTGGGGCGGATCGCCTCGTGGGCCTCCTGGGCGTTCTTGATCTTGCTCTTGTACTGCACCGGCGCCTTGGGCAGGTAGTCGGCATCGAAATGGTCGCTGATGTACTGGCGGATTTCACCCAGGGCTTCGTCGGCCAGGTTCACCGAGTCGGTACGCATGTAGGTGATGAGGCCGACGCTGCCGCTGCCGGTGGTCACGCCTTCGTACAGTTGCTGGGCGACGCGCATGGCGTTGCGGGTGGAAAAGCCCAGCTTGCGCACCGCTTCCTGTTGCAGGGTGGAGGTGGTGAAGGGGGCGGAGGCCGAGCGCTGCTTGCGCTTCTTCTCGACCTTCTCGATCTTGCCCTGCCCGCCGGCGGCGGCCAGGAGGGAGGAGACGATGTCGTCGTTGCGGGCGGCGTCGCCGATGTCGAACTGGTCCAGCTTCTTGCCCTGGTACTGGAACAGCTTGGCCTGGAACTTCTGCTTGCCCTTGTGGCTATCCAGGTGGACGGTCCAGTACTCCTGGGCCTTGAAGGCCTCGATTTCCAGCTCCCGCTCGACGATCAGGCGTAGGGCGGGACTCTGCACCCGACCGGCGGACAAGCCGCGGCGGATCTTGCGCCACAGCAGGGGCGAGAGGTTGAAACCCACCAGATAATCCAGGGCCCGGCGCGCCTGCTGGGCGTTCACCAGATCCATGGCGATGTCGCGGGGATTGGCCACGGCGTCCTGTACCGCGCTCTGGGTGATCTCGTGGAACACCACCCGTTTCAGATCCTTGCCCTTGAGCAGTTTCTTGCCCTGGAGAATTTGCACGATATGCCAAGCGATGGCCTCCCCTTCCCTATCCGGGTCAGTCGCCAGGAGGATATGGTCGGCCTCTTTCACCGCCTTGGCGATGGCGTCGACGTGCTTGGAATTCTTGTCGATCACCTCGTACTTCATGGAGAAGCCGTGTTCCGTGTCCACGGCGCCCTGCTTGGGAACCAGGTCGCGCACGTGGCCGTAGGAGGCGAGGACCTCGAAGTCCGCACCGAGGTACTTCTTGAGGGTTTTCGCCTTCGAGGGCGATTCGACGATGAGTAGGGATGAGGACATGGGGCAGGCCGGGTTTTCGAAGCGGGTGATAATAAGTAACTTACCCCGCGCTTAGCAAGCCCGGTCCGATTTTCAGTGGAGAGTGGCTTCGCCTTCGTCCATCAGCAGGCCTTCCAGGAACAGGGACTCGTCCACCCGGCCCTGCTTCCACAGCACCATGAGGACGATCCATTTGACCTGTTCGAGGGAAACCTCGGCTTCGTGGAGGGCCATCAGCCGGTCCAGCACCCACTCCCGCTGGAGGGGGTTGATGACGCCGGAGCTTTCGAGGAAGGCCAGGATGCCGCGGCTTTCGGTGTTGATCTTTTCCAGCTCGGCCTGGGCGTAGCAGCGCACGGAACGGCTGTCCACCAGGGTTTCCGGGTAGGGGGTCTGGGCCAAGTCGTCGAGGCCGTTCAGCCAGTCGAAGGCCTGGTTGATTTCGCTGCTCTCAAAACCGGCGGCGGAGAGTTCCTTTTCCAGGGTATCGAAATCGGGGTGGACGTTGGCCTCAAAGTAGTTCTCGAACAGGAAGACGAGGACATCGAACATGAATTATTCCTTGGAAACGGTAAAGACACCGGAGCTAGGTCAGCCGCTGGTAGAGACCGCCAGGAAGGGTGGCAACCACGCCTTCCAACTCCATGT
>JAGUYQ010000245.1 GCA_020061285.1 Betaproteobacteria bacterium | reverse complement strand
TCGCCACGCCGGTGATCAACCCGACCACCTACGAGATATTGGTCTCCCTGTCCCAGCAAAGCTATGTCACGGCCTCCGGCGGCGCCTCCGCCTTGACGGGCAACCAATATGCCGTGGCCGCCGATCTCGACACCTTCTCCACCAGCGGCCAGGCGTCGGACCTGATCACGGCCCTGAACACCCTCTCGTCCAGCCAATTGCCCGTGGCCTTCGACACGCTCTCCGGCGTGGAGCATACCTTCGCGCCCTATCTCGCCTTCCAGGCTTCGCGGCAGGTTCTCGGCCTGCTTGGCCAGCGCCTGGATGCCGGGCGCGACGGTGGCCAAGCGGCCCAGAACGCTTTTGGGGGGATCAAGCTGGCCTACGGCGGCAGTGACATAGCGAGCCTGCTGGACGGACAAAAGACGGAGATGGACGGCTTCTGGCTGCAAGGCCTGGGCTCTTCCGGCCGCATCGACGGTGACGGCGGCGCCACGGGCGTGAAGCATTCAGGCGGCGGGCTGGCCCTGGGGGCGGACCGCCGCTTGACGGAAAACCTGTTGGCCGGTCTGGCCGTCGCCTACAACCGGAGCGGGGCGGACACGAATACCGGCGGCCTGGACGTGGACAGCTACCAACTGGCCGCCTATGGCCGTTGGCAGGGCGAGACGGTCTACCTGGACGCGATGCTGGGGCTGGGCCGCCATCGGCTGGACAGCCACCGCAGCGTGACCAGCCTGGGCAAACAGGCCCGTGCGAATTACGACGGCGACAGCGTGGTCGCCTCCCTGGAGGCGGGCCGGCCCCTCGCGCGCGGCAAGGCCACCCTGACGCCCTACGCCGGGCTGCTCGGCATGACGGTGCGTCACGCAGGGTTCACGGAGTCCGGTGGGGGAGGCGCAAACCTGGCCGTGGGCGGAAACACACGGGATTCGTTGCGCTCCATCCTGGGCGTGCGCTATGCGTGGACGGGCGAGACCTTTGCGCCGGCACTGGACCTGGCCTGGGTCCATGAGTTCGGTGACGCCAGGAGCCGCGTTGACGCCGGCTTTGCGGCGGCACCCGGCGCGGCGGGCTTCCAGGTTTCCGGTCCCGAACTCGACCGTGACCGCCTGGCCTTGGGCCTGGGCTTGACGGCCTGGCAGGCTGGGGCATCCCGCATCGACGTGGGCTATCGGGGTGAGTTCGCCAATTCCGACCGCAGTCATGCGCTGGCCGCCACTTACCGCAAAGTCTGGTGAGGCCGGTTTGGGGCGGGCAGGGGGGGCTGCTCCCTAACCGCTGTTAATGGAAATTCCGCCGGGGTTTGGGGGGCGCATAGTTCGCCGGGTATAATCGTCTCCATGACGACAGCATGTCATTACCGGTTGAAGACCGGCCCCCTACTCAATCCACAGCCCTCGATGGCAGGCGATACCCGCCCGTTCACCTGGCAGAATATCCGCTTGGCGGACGCCTCGGAACAGGCGGGCCGGCAGACTTGGCTGCCCATCGAGTGCCAGCAGTTGAGCGCGGGGGAATATGAGGGCAACTACCGGGAACTGGCCGTGGATGGCCAGTTGGTGGTGCGGGAGAACCAGAACTAGGCGGTGCAAAAGCGCGGCGTGATGGTGCCGGGGTACTGCACCATTTCCTTCCTGCGCGGTGCCAGCGCCGCCGCCCGCTTCTCGGAGTTCAGGATGGCTGAACTCTCCCAGGTTTTCTTCCTGCCGGCAGGTGCCGGGTTCGATATCCAGGTGCCAGCCGGATTCGAAACCGTCTATATCCGCTTCGATCAGCAGCAGTTGCTCGATGCCCTCCGCATCCTCGACGCGGGGAAATGGGAACAGGTACCCGAGCGGCTCACATCCTTCATCACGCCCGGCGCGGGGCAGTTGGAAGCCTTCATCGACCAGATATTCAGGGCCATGCCTGGCGGTTCGGAAGCGCGTCAGTTGTCTGATCCCGCCTATCTTTCCCGCGCCATCCTCGACAATGCCGCGCGGACGGTGGCCGAAGCCGCCCACGTGGACGGCGAGGCCCCGGATTATCGCGGCCGCCGCCGCGCCCTGCGCATGGTCCACGGCGTGCGGGACTACATCGATGCCTGCCTGGAGCAGGGCCACTGTCCTTCCATCGTCGAAATCTGCGCCCACGTGGGGGTCAGCCAGCGCACCTTGCAGTACGGCTTCCGCGAACTGCTGCAGATGACGCCGGTGGCCTATCTGCGCACCCTTCGCCTCAACCGGGTGCGGGTGGAGTTGCGCGCACCTTCCCCTGTCGGCCAGACGGTCACCGGGACGGCCACCCGCTGGGGCTTTCTCCACCTGGGGAAATTCGCCCAGGACTATCGGCAGATGTTCGGTGAGTCGCCTAAGGAGACCCTGCATCGGGCCACGCCCCGGAGTTATCCCCTTTCATAAGGCGGGTGCGCTCCCATCGCAATCGCCCGTTTTTGCGGAAATGTGATATCGCGCAAAACTCCCCGTTGTGGGGACCAGGCGAGCGTGCGGCTCCAGGCCTGCGACGAAGGTTTCAGTTACGGCCGCACCGGCCACCAACTGCCGGTGGGGAAAAGGGGTCAGAAGAATTCCAACTCCCCTGTCTCTATCTCTTGATGCTCCGTCCGTTCGATGTCGAAATCCAGGGGGGATTCGCTGCCGACGCAAACGCAGAGGACGATTTTGAAGTGCACCGCATCGTTGACGGCCACTTCGATGGCGCGTAAGTGGGTGGGGTTGAGCATCGAGGCGTGGGACAGGCAGGTGTTTTCCAGGACAAAGGGCGTCGATAGGCCGACATGCCGGAACCGGGTGGACAGCCCCCGGTTGACCTCACCGCAGATCATGTTGGTGAATTCGCCGAAGGCATCCAGCAGGGCTTGTCCTTCGAGCGTCTCGTCGCCCCGTTTCATGATCCGCGCAAAATGCGCTTTCGTCGCCGCGTCCATGCTGAAATCGAACAGGGCAACGATGCGGAAGGCGTAGGAGGAGATGTTGAGGGCGATGAGGCAATGCTCTTCGCCGTGGTCCGGCAACGCTTGCTGGAAGGCCACCGCGCACCGGTCTTCCGGCCCGAGGACGCTGTTGCTTCCCAGGGATTTCTCGAACAGCCATTCGATGGAGGCGATGGCGCTGGCGCTAATCATGGTGGCCGATCGAACTGGCGGTGGTTGAGAGTATCCTGTCCGCGGTGGCGTTGAGGCCGAAAACGGCGGTACGGATCATGTTGCTGCTGGCCTGCAAGTCCTGGAAGGTCGTTGTCGTGACGAGGTCGTTCTTGTCGAGGTTCTGCTTGTATTCCTTGGCCAGGGTGGTGGAGGTGAGCGCCAGGTCCCGTACCCCGTCGGCCACGACGGCGAAGCCGCGGCCCGCCTCGCCGGCACGGGCCGCTTCGATGGAGGCGTTGAGGGCCAGCATGACCACCATCTTGACGATGCGGGAGAATTCCTCGTTGCGCTCCTTCAGTTCCCGGTTGTTGACCAGGATGCTTTGTATTTCGTCGTGCCAGCGCTCGATGGTCTTGACCAGGCCCAGCAGCGAGTCGATGTCCACCTTGAGGGTTTCGTACTCGGATTTCAGCGCCGTCCGCAGTTGGGCGAGCTGGCTGCGGTATTCGCCCCGTGCCCGGGCCAGGCTTTCGTCCCGTTCGGCTTC
>JAGUYQ010000232.1 GCA_020061285.1 Betaproteobacteria bacterium | reverse complement strand
CAATTACCAGGTTGCCCGTTCCATGGGAATCGAGGTGGACAACGAAGCGGTGTTGTTTGACAAGGTCCGCCGGGCCGGGGAGCAGGAGCCATGAGACAGTGGGGAATCAAGCGCCGGGTACTGGTCCTGGCCCTGGTGCCGGCGGCGCTGATCGCCGCCATGCTGGCATTCAGCTTCATCCAGAGCGGCATCCGCGACCTGAACCTGTCCTTGCGCGAGCGGGGGCTGGCGATCGCCCGCCAGTTGGCTCCGGCCAGTGAATACGGGGTCTTTTCCGGCAACCGGGAAATCCTCCAGTCCCTGGCCCAGTCCACCATGCGGGAAGCGGATGTGAAAGCAGTGGTGGTGGCCGACAGCCGGGGCAAGGTGTTGGCGGTGAGCGGCCGGCCGGGTATTCCCGTGGCGGCCATGGCCGGGGTGGACGGAACCCCCCAGGTGATCGCCAGCAGCGGTGATTCCCTTGCCTTTACGGCGCCGATCTTCCAAAGCGAAATCAACGTGGACGACTTTTCCCTGGCGGCCTTTGGCGAGGCGGAAGCGGTCAAGGAGCGCAAGATGCTGGGCTGGGTAAGCGTCGAACTCTCCACCCGCGATACCGCCAACCGCCAAAAACGGCTGGTGATGAGCAGCTTGCTGATCGCCCTCTTGGGGCTGACGGTCACGGCGCTCTTCGCCTTGCGCCTGTCCCGGGACGTCACCCGCCCCATTCTGCGCCTGGCCGCCGCGGTGCGTCTCCTCGCGGACGGCCGCCTCGATACGCGGGTGGAATCCAGTTCGCCGGGGGAGATCGGCGATTTGGAAGAAGGCATCAACATCATGGCGGCCAACCTCAAGGCGGCCCAGGAAAATCTCCAGGAGCGGATCGACGAGGCCACCGCCCTCTTGTCTCACCAGGCGAGCCACGATGTGCTGACCGGCCTGGTCAACCGGCGGGAGTTCGAAAAGCGCATGGAACGGGCGCTGCGCAACGCACGGGAGCAGGGGGGGAGCCACGTCCTGTGCTACATGGACCTAGACCGCTTCAAGATCGTCAACGACACCTGCGGCCATGTGGCCGGGGACGAGTTGCTGCGGCAGCTTTCCTTCCTGATGCGCAAGCGCCTGCGGGACCGGGATACCCTGGCGCGCCTGGGAGGGGACGAATTCGGCTTGCTGCTGGAGGGCTGCTCCCAGGAGGACGCCTTGCGGGTGGCGGAAGATTTGCTGGAAATGGTGCGGGATTTCCGCTTCACCTGGCAGGACAAGGTGTTCAACGTCGGCGTGAGCATGGGCCTGGTGGCCCTGGGCGGCCAGAACGATTCCATTGCCGGCCTCCTGACGGCGGCGGATGCCGCCTGCTACGCCGCCAAGGAAAAGGGGCGCAACCGCATCCACGTTTACCAGGAAACGGATGCCGACCTAGTGCAGCGCAGCGGCGAAATGCAGTGGGTATCGCGCATCAACCAAGCCCTGGAGAAGAACCAGTTCCTGCTCTACCGCCAACCCATCGCCTCACTCAAGGGGGTGAAGGAGACTGCCTTCGAGGTGCTGTTGCGGATGAAGGATGAAAACGGCGAGATCGTGCCGCCCATGGCCTTCATTCCCGCCGCCGAGCGCTACGGCCTGATGCCGGAGATCGACCGCTGGGTGATCCATGCCGCCTTCGACGCCATCCGCCGCCTGGGCGGCGACGGCAAGGGCACCTGCGCCATCAACCTGTCCAGTTCCTCCCTCCTCGATCCCGGCCTGGCGGATTATGTCCGCGACGGTCTGCGGCGGTACGGCCTTTCCTCCCAGTGCATCTGCTTCGAGATTAGCGAGGTCGCCGCCATCGCCAACCTGTCGGAAACGCTGCCCCTGTTACAGGAACTGAAAAAAATGGGTTGCCGCCTGTCCCTGGACGATTTCGGCAGCGGCATGTCCTCTTTCGCCTACCTGAGGAACCTGCCGGTGGATTATCTCAAGATCGACGGCTCCTTCGTCCGCAACATGGCGGTGGCCAAGGTGGACTTCATGACGGTGCAATCCATCCACAACATCGCCGCGGCCATGGGTATCCGCACCATGGCGGAATGGGTGGAGGACGAGGAAACCCTCCTCCGCCTGCGGGAGATTGGCGTCGATTACGCCCAAGGCTATTGGCTGGGACGGCCGGAGCCGTTGTAACGCGGGAGGACGACGCCCCAGCTTCCGCCGCGAAATGAGTCTCCTTGCGTGCGCGTGCCTTTTCAGTTGGCGGTTGGACGCCTTTTTCCTTTGTGTTAGTGTTTGAGTCAACAGGAAAATCACTCGGATAACAGGCCGGAAATCAGGCTGGCGGTCGCAGCATTGAACCCTTGGGAAAAAATGGCGAGAAAAAACATCCGCAATGTGAACCTGGTGGCCTATGCCGTGCTGGCGGCCGGTTTGCTGCTGACCCTGGCGGCTTGGCGCTATGCCGTGGGCGAGGTGGAGAGGAGCGAGCGTTACCAGTTCGATTTCCGCGCGGGCCAGGCGGCTCAGGCCCTGGGTCAGCGGATGCATGCCTACGTCAACATCCTGTATGGCCTGCAAGGTTTTTATTTGCATCGGGAAGGGGTGAGCCGGGAGGCCTTTCGGCGCTATGTGCTGAAAACCAACATCCGCGACCGCTATCCCGGCATCCAGGTAATCGGTT
>JAGUYQ010000167.1 GCA_020061285.1 Betaproteobacteria bacterium | reverse complement strand
TGGGCCCGGTGAGGGCATGGCTTCGCACCACGACACCGCCCCCCACCCCGGTGCCGAGGATGACGCCGAACACCGTCTCGGCGCCCTTTCCTGCGCCGTCCACCGCTTCGGACAGGGCAAAGCAGTTCGCATCATTCGCGATGCGCAGCGGGCGGTTCAGCTTGGCCTCCAGGTCCCGCAGCAGGGGCCGGCCGTTGAGGACGACGGAGTTGGAGTTCTTCAACAGGCCGCTGGCTTTGGACAAGGCACCGGGGGTGCCGATACCCACGGTGCCCTGGCGGCCAAGGTGGGTCTCGGCGTCCCGCACCAGGGCGGCAATGGCGTCCAGGGTGGCGGCGTAGTCTCCCTGGGGGGTGGGCAGGCGGCGGCGCAGGAGTTCCCGCCCCCCGTCGTCGAGGGCGACGATCTCGATCTTGGTGCCGCCGAGGTCGACGCCCAGCCGCAGAGTCATGTCAGGCCTCGTAGTCCACCACCCGCCGCTCGGCGCGGGCCACCTTGACCACTTCGGCGGCGACATTGTGGGCGGGATGGGTCTGGTAAGCCTCCAGGGCGGCCCGGGATTCGAATTCCGAGTACAGCACCACGTCGGAGGCCTGTTCGTCGGCGACGAAGTTGATGCCCACTTCCAGGCGTAGGAGGCCGGGAATCTTGCCGTTGAGCCCTTCCAGGGCCTCTTTGATGGCCTGGGCGGAAGTAGCCTTGTCGATGCCCTCTTTTAGGCGCCACATCACGATATGCTTGATCATGCTGTCTTCTCTCCGCGGTTGGAGCCCGCCACCAGCTTGAATTCGAACAGGCGGCATTCCAGGGCTCCGTTGTACAAAGGGGTACGGCGGGAGGGGGAAAGGCGGATCAGTTTCGCCAGGCGCAGGTCGGCGGTGATGACGTAGGCCCGCCAGCCGGCGAAGTGGCGCTTGAAAGCCGTCCCCAGCTCGGGGTAGAAGGCGGCCAGTTCATCCTGGTCGGACAGGCGCTCGCCGTAGGGGGGGTTCATCACCAGCACCCCTTCCGGGGCGGGGGCGGCGATTTCCCGCACGTCGCCCCGGCTCACCGTGACCACCCCTTCCAGCCCCGCCGCTTCCAGGTTGGTCCGGGTGGCTCGCACCGAGCGGGATTCCAGGTCGCTGCCGTAGATGGGCAAGGGCGCGCGGGGTTTCTCGGCGGCCTCCGCTTCCCGGTAGATGGCGCCCCAGACGTCGGGGTCGAAATTCTTGAATTTCTCGAAGGCGAACCAGCGGTCGCCGCCGGGGGCAATGTTGAGGGCGATCTGGGCCGCCTCGATGAGGAAGGTGCCGCCGCCGCACATGGGGTCCAGCAGGGGTTCCCCCGGCTGCCAGCCGGTGAGCTTGAGAATGCCGGCGGCCAGGTTCTCCCGTAGGGGAGCCTCCACCGCCCCTTGGCGATAGCCGCGCTTATAGAGGGGTTCGCCGGAGGTGTCGAGGTAGAGGGTGGCCCGGTCGGCGGTGAGGAACACGGATACCCGGATGTCCGGCTCCCGTGTGTCGATGTTGGGGCGTTCGCCGGTTTCGGCGCGGAATTTGTCGCACACCGCGTCCTTCACCTTGAGGGTAATGAAGTCCAGGCTCTTCAAGGGGCACTTGATGGCGGTGGTGTCCACCCGCAGGGTACGGCCCACGTCGAACCACTCCGGCCACGATAGACCGAGGGCGAGACGGTAGATGTCCTCCTCGTTCTTGTAGGGAGCCTCCCCCACTTTCCACAGGATGCGGCTGGCGATGCGGCTCCACAGGTTGGCGCGGTAGCAGAGGGCGAAATCGCCGGCGAAGCCGACGCCGCCGTCCACGGCTTTGACGTTTTGGGCGCCGAGGGCGGTCAGTCCGTCGGCGAGGACGGCTTCCAGTCCTCGGGGGCAGGGGGCGAAAAAATGTTGGTTCATGGTCATTTCAGCAAGCGGCGGCGAGTGAGGCCGAGGGCGATGTAATAGCCTACCGATCCGTAGGCCAGGAGGACCAGCACGTGGCGCAGGATGCCGTCCGGCATTTGGCCCTGCATCAAGGGGCGCACCAGCTCGATGCCGTGGGTCAGGGGCAGCCAGGCCGACAGAGCGTGGAGGAAGGCGGGCAACTGGTCCACCGGGTAGAACACCCCGCACAGCAGCACCATGGGCGTGATGGCGAGGGTGAAGTAGTACATGAAGAAATCGTAGTTGGGGGAGACGGCGTTCATCACCAGGGCCATGCCGGTAAAGCAGTAGCCCATGAGGACGATCACCGGGATCACCCACAGGCTCATGGCAAAGGAGTCGTAGAGGCCCATGGCCCAGACGATGACGAGAATCGCCAGGCCGGAGAGCAGGCTCTTGCTCACGGTCCATATCAGTTCGCCCAGGAGCACGTCATCCAGGGTGAGGGGGGCGTTGAGGATGGCCTCCCAGGTCTTCTGCACGTGCATGCGTGAGAAGCCCGAATACAGGGCCTCGAAGCTGGCGCTGTTCATGGTGCTGTAGCACACGGTGCCCGAGGCGAGGAAGGCCAGGTAGCTCATGCCGTCCACCTGGGGCAGGAGGGCGCCGAGGCCGTAGCCCAGGCCCAGCATGTAGAACGCCGGATCGGCCAGGTTGCCGAGGATGGCGGGAATGGCGAGCTTTTTCCACACCAGGAAGTTGCGCCGCCATACCGGGATGAAGCGCAGGCTGAGAATGGGGAGGGAGAAATACTTCAGCATGGTCAGTCCCGCAAATCCCGCCCGGTGAGGCGGATGAAAACGTCCTCCAGGTTGGCAGGCCGGCTCAGGTAGCGCAGGCCGTCATGGGCCTGCTCGCACAGTTCCTGGGTCACCGCCTCGCCGTGGGGGGTGTAGCAGAACAAGGTTTCTCCCGCCCGCTCCAGGCGCTTACACAGTTCCTGGCCGCGGCCAGCGGCCCAGTCCTCCGCGCCTTCCCCGAACACTTCCACCACCTGGGGTTCGATGTGGGTATCGATCAGTTGGCGGGGGCCGCCCTCGGCGATGAGGCGGCCGTGGTCCATGATCGCCAGCCGGTCGCACAGGCGTTCGGCCTCCTCCATGAAGTGGGTGGTGAGGACGATGGTCTTGCCTTGGCCGAGGAGGGCCCGCAGCCGCTGCCAGATCATGTGGCGGGCCTGGGGGTCGAGGCCGGTGGTGGGCTCGTCGAGGAAGATCAGGTCCGGGTCGTTGACCAGGGCCCGGGCCAGGGTCAGGCGGCGCTTCATGCCGCCGGACAGGGTCTGGATGTTGGCATCGGCCTTGTGACGGAGCTCGGCGAATTCCAGCAGGTCGGGGATGCGGGCGGCCACCGCCTCGTCGTCGAGGCCGAAGTAGCGACCGTAGGCCATCAAGTTTTCCCGCACGGAGAAATCCGGGTCCAGATTGTCGAACTGGGGCACCACGCCGATCTTGATCCGCGCCTCCCGCGCCTTGGTCGGCACGGGCTGGCCGAGGACGGTGATGTCGCCGCCATCGGGCTCGGTAAGGCCCAGCAGCAGGCGCAGGGTGGTGGTCTTGCCGGCGCCGTTGGGGCCCAGGAGGCCGAAGCACTCCCCTTTCCTGACGGCGAGATCAATGCCGGCCACCACCTCCTGGTCGCCGTAGCGCTTGCGCAGACCGCGGGCGGTAAGCAGGTCCATCAGATTTTCAGGCGTTCGACGGTTTCGCCTTTGACCAGGTGCCTGTCGATGATTTCGTCGATATCTTCCTGGTCCACGTAGGTGTACCAGACGGCCTCGGGGTAGACCACCGCCACCGGTCCCTGATCGCAGCGGCCCAGGCAGCCGCCGCTGTTGACCCGCACTTTGCCGGGGCCGTCGAGCCCCATTTCCTTGATGCGTTTCTTGGCATAGGCGCGCATGGCCTTGGCGTCATGATCGGCACAGCAAGGCTGGCCCTCTTCTCTGGGGTTGGTGCAGAAAAAAATGTGGCGCTGGTAATAGCTCATGGGAAACGCTCGGCAGGGGAATCGAAGCCGTCATTATAGCGCGGCCAGGAATCCCTAACCGAGAAGCCAATAGGCGAGACTGCCGGTGACGCCGAGGCAACCAGCGCAGAGCAGAAGGATTTTGAGCCATTGGGACATTACAGCTCCGTGTACTTGGCGGCGGAGCCCCTGGATTTTTCCACCGGGTACTTGCGGGCGTTGAGGGCCAGCTTGTTGTCCGCCGCCTGGGCCAGGTCGATGCCCAGCACGTCCGCCAGGCGGGTGAGGTAAATCAGGATGTCCGCCACCTCCTGGGCCACTTCCTCCCGGGTCTTGTCGTCTAGGGCGGCGCTCTGCTCCGGGGTGAGCCACTGGAAATGTTCCACCAGTTCGGCTGCTTCGACGATAAGAGCCATGGAAAGGTTCTTCGGCGTATGGAAGGGCTCCCATTCCCGCTCTCGGGCGAAGGCGCGAATCTTGTCGCGCAATTGGGTAAAACTGTCTGCCATGTGGTCTCTCCTCGAACAACCATCATATCCCTGCCGCAAGCCCTTGATAAGCCTTTTGCGGCCAAGGCGGGAACGTAATAGAATCCGCTAAGTTCAAAGGGAGGATTCTAATGTCTGCGGAAGAAATCGCGAGCTATCTCAAAAACCATCCCGAATTTTTCGAGGATTATGCCGATGTGCTGGCGGATATTTTCATCCCCCATCCTCACGGCGGGCGGGCCATCTCTCTCACCGAGCGGCAGATCCTGACCCTGCGGGAAAAGAACCGCTTGCTGGAATCCAAGTTGCGGGAGCTGATCGGCTTCGGCGAGGACAACGACGCCATCAGCGAGAAGCTGCACCGTTTCGCCCTTACCCTGTTCGCGCCGAAAACCCTGGATACCCTGGTGCAGAGCATCCGCGAGAACCTGCTGGAAATCTTCGCCATTCCCCATGCCGCCCTGCGCATTTGGACCGGCCAGCCCGATCAGCCTGGCCTGGTGGAGTTTTCCGAAGTGCCCCTGGAGCTGTGTTCCTACACCGACAACCTGGCCAATCCCCAGTGTGGCCTGGAAGCACCCCACGGCATCCCCGACTGGTTCGGCGAGGACGGTCCCAAGCTGCGTTCCTTCGCCCTGGTGCCCCTGCGGGCGGAAGAGTCCTTCGGTCTGCTGGCCCTGGCGAGCGAGGACGAGCAGCGCTTCTATCCCGACATGGGCACTCTCTACCTGAAGCGCCTGGGGGACTTGGTGAGCGCGGCGGTGCAGCGGCACCTGCTTACGGATGTCGAGTGAGATTCGCGAATCGCTGAAACTTGAGGCGCAGCAGCGCCTCGATGCCTACCTGAGCCACCTCGCCGGCGAGCGCCGGCTTTCCGCCCATACCGTGGCGGGTTATGCCCGCGATGTGCGCACCCTGCTGGAATTGGTCGGGGATACCGACCTTGACCAGTTGCGCAATCATCACATCCGCCGCTTCGTCGCCCAGCTCCACGGCCGCGATCTCCAGGGCAAGAGCCTGGCCCGCTACCTGAGCGCCTGGCGGGGGTTTTTCAATTTCCTCGCACGGGATTACGGCTTGGCCCAGAACCCCTGCTCCGGCGTCCGTCCCCCCAAGGCGCCGAAGACCCTGCCCCACGCCCTCTCCCCCGACGAAGCCAACCGCCTGATGGACATCGGTGGCGATGATGGGTTGGCGATCCGCGACAAGGCAATCCTGGAACTGTTCTATTCCTCCGGCCTGCGCCTGTCGGAGCTGGTGGGCCTGCAACTGACGGACCTGGATTTGGCCGACGGCAGCGTGCGGGTCACCGGCAAGGGCAACAAGACCCGCATCGTGCCGGTGGGCCATTTCGCCGCCGAGGCCATCCGGGCTTGGCTGCCCCTGCGGCAGGGATTGGCGAAGGGGGAGGAAAACAGTCTTTTCGTCGGCCGCAACGGCAGCCGCCTCACGCCCCGTGCCGTCCAGTATCGGCTCAAGCAATGGGCCCTGAAGCTGGGGCTGACGGCCAACGTCCATCCTCACGTCCTGCGCCATTCCTTCGCCACCCACGTGCTGCAGTCCAGCGGCGACCTGCGGGCGGTGCAGGAAATGCTCGGCCATGCCAGCATCTCCACCACCCAGGTTTATACCCACCTGGACTTCCAGCACCTCGCCAAGGTTTACGATGCCGCCCATCCCCGGGCGAAGAAGCGCTCCCCCTGAAAGGCGCTGGCGTTTGTCATAATTTCGCGCCGGGGATTGTTTATACTGGGATCAATTTCCCCGAGCCGTCCCATGCCCGCCGCCAAACTTGCCCCGCCGCAGAAAGCCGCCGTCCCTCCCCTCACGCCGGACATGAGCGTGAGCGAGGCGTTCCAGTCTATTTTCGCCGCTTGCCTGGAACAACTGGAAGGCAACCGGGGCGGGGTGATGCGGGGAGAGGATATCGAGTACGTACACCAGATGCGGGTGGCGATCCGCCGCCTGCGCTCCGCCTTGAGGCTGTTTGCCGCCGTGGTGCCGGCGGAGGCGGTGCTTCCTTTCGACGACGAGTTGCGCTGGCTGGGTGGATGTCTGGGGGAGGCCAGGGACTGGGACGTGCTGGTGGAGGAGACCCTGCCCCCGCGGCTGGCTGAGTTTCCCGCCCATGCCGGATTGGCGGCACTCGCCCAGGGGGC
>JAGUYQ010000308.1 GCA_020061285.1 Betaproteobacteria bacterium | reverse complement strand
GTGCGGCTGTTGGCAAGAAGGCTGTTGCGGCTCGTCCGTAGCAAGGGGGCCAATATCCGCACGGTGGCCGTCGTCGGCAACAACCCGGTTGGCCATCGCCTGATAGGGCACCTGGAGGCCATGCCGTGGGCGGGCCTGGTGGTGAAAGGCGTTTTCGACCAGCCTGGCGATGCGGCTTCATTCGTCCGTATTGGCAAGACGAGCTACCCGTCCGGAACGATAGACGACCTGTTGCAGAAGGTGAATGCAGGCGGGATTGATGCCGTCTATGTTGCCTGGCCGCTGCGGGACGAGGAGCGCATTGAGAAGTTGGTCAGCCGCCTGGCCGATGCCACGGCATCGGTCTATGTGGTGCCGGACATGTTCGTTTCCGGACTCATGCATTCGCGCTGGGTGGATTTTGGCGGCATGCCACTGGTGAGCGTCTACGAGACGCCGTTCGATGGCTTGCAGGGATGGGTGAAACGGCTGGAGGACATTGTGCTTAGCAGCCTGATCCTGCTGCTGACCTTGCCGCTCTTGCTCACGATTGCGCTGACAGTAAAAATCAGCTCCCCCGGTCCCGTGCTGTTCAAGCAGCGACGCTATGGATTGAATGGCGGCGTGGTTGAAGTGTGGAAGTTCCGCACGATGACTGTGTGCGAAGATGGCGAACATGTCCAGCAGGCGAAAAAAAACGATGCGCGCGTGACCTCCGTGGGCGCCTTCTTGCGCAAGACTTCATTGGACGAGTTGCCGCAATTCATTAATGTATTGCGGGGTTCGATGTCGGTAGTCGGGCCACGCCCTCATGCAGTGGAACACAACGAGCAGTATCGCAAGCTGATCAAGGGCTACATGCTGAGGCACAAGGTCAAGCCGGGCATTACCGGCTGGGCACAAGTCAATGGCTGGCGCGGCGAAACGGATACACTGGACAAGATGCAGAAGCGCATCGAATACGATTTGGCGTATATCCAGAACTGGTCGCTGTGGCTGGATATGAAAATCGTGCTCTTGACCCTGTTGCGCGGATTTACTGGGAAAAATGCCTACTGAAGCGACATTCAAATTAGCGCAGGCTTCCGCGTTGGCTAACCCTGGGCTCAGTATTCAGACAAAAGGTTTTTTCCGGCGGGATTTTGGAACGCTATCGCCACCCTGCGGATAGTAAAAACGGAAAGGGCCTGCATTGCTGCAGGCCCTTCGATATGGCGCGCCCGAAGAGATTCGAACTCCTGACCCCTTGGTTCGTAGCCAAGTACTCTATCCAGCTGAGCTACGGGCGCGAAGGCGGCAAATTATACTGGAACATTTGCCGCGATACAACTTTGGCGGAGAGAGAGGGATTCGAACCCTCGGTAAGGCTATAAACCCTACGCTCCCTTAGCAGGGGAGTACCTTCGACCACTCGGCCATCTCTCCACAAAGGCCGCTAGGATACCGATTTGAGCCGAAAAGGTCAAATCGGTATCAGGCCGCCTGGTCCAGATTGTAGGCTTGGTGAAGCACGCGAACGGCCAGTTCCAGATATTTTTCGTCAATGACGACGGAAATCTTGATTTCCGAGGTGGAGATCATCTGGATGTTGATGCCCTCGTCGGCCAGGCTTTTGAACATGGTTCCCGCCACGCCGGCGTGGGAGCGCATGCCGACGCCCACTACGGAAAGCTTGGCGATCTTGTCGTCGCCGGTCACTTCCTTGGCGCCGACCTGGGCTTGGACGCGCTTCAGGATGTCCATGGCCTTGGCGTATTCGTTGCGGTGGACGGTGAAGGAGAAGTCGGTGGTGCCGTCGGAGCCGACGTTCTGGATGATCATGTCCACGTCGATGTTGGCCTCGCCAACGGGGCCGAGTATCTGGTAGGCGATACCGGGCTTGTCGGGCACCCCGCGCACGGTGATTTTGGCTTCATCGCGGTTGAAGGCGATGCCGGAGATGATCGGTTGTTCCATTTTCTGGTCGTCCTCGAAAGTGATGAGCGTGCCTTCCCCTTCTTCTTCGAAGCTGGACAGCACGCGGAGCTTGACTTTGTACTTGCCGGCGAATTCCACCGAGCGGATTTGTAGCACCTTGGAGCCGAGGCTGGCCATTTCCAGCATTTCCTCGAAGGTGATGGTCTTGAGCCGGCGCGCCTCGGGCACGATGCGCGGGTCGGTGGTGTAGACGCCGTCCACGTCGGTGTATATCTGGCACTCGTCGGCCGTGAGGGCGGCGGCCAGGGCGACGCCGGTGGTGTCGGAACCGCCGCGGCCCAGGGTGGTGATGTTGCCCTTCTCGTCCACGCCCTGAAAGCCGGCCACCACGACCACGTTGCCGGCGTCGAGGTCGGCGCGGATGCTGTTCTCGTCGATGGACAGGATGCGGGCCTTGGTGAAGGCGCTGTCGGTGACGATCTTGACCTGGGCGCCGGTGTAGCTTTTGGCCCGCACGCCGAGGTCCATCAGGGCCATGGCCATGAGGGCGATGGTGACTTGTTCCCCGGTGGAAACCAGCACGTCCATCTCGCGGGAGTCGGGAGTGTGCTGGATTTCCTTGGCGAGGGCGATGAGGCGGTTGGTTTCGCCGCTCATCGCGGATACGACGACGACCACCTGATGGCCCAACGCCTTGAATTTCGCCACGCGGCGGGCCACCTGCCGGATGCGGTCAACGCTGCCGACCGATGTGCCGCCGTATTTCTGAACGATGAGTGCCATGAACGGAAATTTTTCCCAAAAGGGAAAATTTTAGCCGAATTATCGGCGTAATACGAGGGGCGCGCCCCATTCCGGGGCGGAGGGGGGAGAAGAGAGACTTTAAGAAGAGGAAGGTCTAGATGCGGACGGAAAAAATGTCGTGCAGGCCGGGGGTGTCCAAGCCGCCCACCGCGCTCAGGGAACTGGGACGGGGAAGGTTGCGGCCTTCGCTGCGCAGGTGCTCGATGCGGGTGCTGAGAGCCTTCCGGGCCTGAATCCAGGCTTCCTCGGGGGTTTTGCCGGCGGCGTCGCAGCCGGGAAAGTCCGGGAAGGCGACGCGGAAGGTGCTTTTCCCGGCTTCGTGGATCAAAGCGATGTAGTGCGGCATGGCTGTCCTCCTCATGTAAGCGGAGGATGCCTGATGTCTGTTACGGCCTAATGACAGACTGGCAAAATTTCAGCATTTGCACAAGGGGTTATCGCTGGGGTTCTCGACGCTGTGGGCGACGGCGGCGAACAGTTCCTGAACTTCGTCCAGGCTGAAGGCGGCGAATAACTTGTTCGCCATGTCCGGGTCGAGCTTGACCATGCAGGAGCGGCCGCCGGGCAGGTCAAGGCGGATGCCGGCCAGATGTTTTTTCAGTCCCCCTTCGGTTTGATCGACCAGCTCTGATTGTTCTTCCAGCAACTGGTCGTAGCGTGCCTCCAGGGCGTCCACGATGTCGTCCGGCAGGTCTTCGGGAACGGCGGCGATGATGCCCATTTCGTCGTCCTGCAGGGCGCATTCCACTCCCTGTTCCTGGGCATGGCGAACGAATTCGTCACGCAACTCCCGGTCGAAAAACATGTACTCCATCATAGTGCAACGACTCCCGCGTCAAACATTGTCAATATACGCTGCGCACCGGCCATGCGCCCCCGCAGCGGGATATAATACCGCAATTCGGCGCATGGCCGCCGGAGGCGGCCGTACATTCACCACCAACGCAGGCAATAGGGAATGAATCTGGCGAATTCGTTGACTCTGATGCGGGCGCTCCTGGCGCCGCTAATGGCCTATCTTCTACTGGGAGGGCAGTTCGTTGCCGCCTTGGCCGTGCTAGCCATCGCGGGCTT
>JAGUYQ010000096.1 GCA_020061285.1 Betaproteobacteria bacterium | reverse complement strand
TGGGCGACGCCGGGGCGGTTCGGCGCGACGATGCGGAAGCCGTATTTCAAGGCGGGTTTGTGCAGGAGCATGCCGTGCACGTGGGAGCCCGTGCCGTGGTAGAAAATGATGGGGCGGCCATTGGGGTCGCCGTACTCGTGGAAGGCCAAGCGCGTGCCTTGGCGGGTCTGGAGGAAGCGGACGTTTTTCTCCAGTTCCTCGATTTCGGGACGGGAGAGGATGCTCAATCCTTCCGTCTTGTCGGCTGCCTCGTTCATGGGAACCCCCTTTTTGCCATACGAATGGTGGTGTCTTTCCAAAGGCTAGCAGATTGCCGGGGCCTTCCGGTAGTGAAGGATTTTTTTCAGCCCGCTCTTTACTTGCCGCAGGGGGCAAAGCCCCTGCGGCCCCGCCGCTTCAAAAGCCGAATGCCTTATGCCTTGGCCGGCCTGCCGGTCTTGAGCTTTTCCACCGCCGCCACGGTTTTGAACAAGGCGGTGTCGGACAGGCTTGCCAGCGCGAGCAAGCCCGCGCGCAGCAATTCGCTTTTCTTCACGTGAACGCCGCCACGCAGGCATCTTTTCTTGAGCTGCTCCAGTTGCGAGTAATCCGTTTCGGGCATGGTGAAGCTGTCGCGCACCATTTTCATTTTGTTCGGCTTGTTGTCCGGTTTGGCGGCGCTCTCGCTTTTTCGGCGCACGGTTGCGGGTTCGGTTTTTTTTGCCCGTGGGGAAGCGGCCATTGGGGTCGTTTGCGCCGGGCTGTCCGCCGCCGGCATGGCGGCGGGCTCTTTGATGGTTTTTTCTCGGGTAATCATGGCTCCCTCCTTGGTGTTCGAGTTAACCATTTGGATAATCCAGGGCCTTTTCGGCCCTAACGATATAAACGATTTATATCGTATTAACAGTATAGATTATTAATTGATTTATAAGGAGTATTATTAATTTCGTAATACATTCGTAATATTGCTGTGGCTAAATGGGAAAAAGCCGATGCCGAACCGGTGGCATGAACGGCTGAGCCGATGGCTTTGATTGGGCTAGAACAGCCAAGCCAGCGGCGCTTTCTCTTTCAATTTCCGGGGGCCAAATGTCTTCCTCAGCCGATTCCCTTTCCTATCCCAGCATGCCCAATCTCATCTTTGTCGCGCTGCCCTTGAGGGTTTGCGGCAATTGCCGCCATTGGAAAGGCACGCGGGTGAGCAACGGCCGCAGCGGGTTTGTTTGCCTTGCCAACAGCGCGGGCAGGTGCTGTAATGGCCAGCGTGTCCGGGATGTCCCGGAAGAGCGTCTCGGCGATGCCGCGCCCATGTCGAATGGCGATTGTTCGCACTGGAAGAGTGGGTTGTAAGAGTCCCATTGAATTAACGAATTGGAGGGACTTGCTAGATGAATACCTTGAAGAAGCTTGAGAAACGCCTGGCCACGGAGCCCGCCAACGTCCACGACACGGCCTTCAAGAACCTGGTCGAGGCCCTGTGCCTGAAGGAACCCCTGGACATGGCCGCGCTATTCGAGTTGCCGATGGAGGATTTCGAACTGGCGGTGGCGATCATAAAAGACTGGCGGCTTGACCGCTACACCAAGACCAAAGAGCGGCTGCGGGAAATGGTGGGGCTGCCCGAGGAGCAGAAATAACGGGGAGCACGGTAAACGGGGCAACCGAGCGGGCCGGGTCTTCCGGCCCGTTGCCGTTCAGGCGTAGGTGTTGACGATGCCACCCCGCATCACCTGCTCCATGCGCTGGCCCTGTTCCACCAGGCGCTGGCGGCGCGCGTTGTCGAGTTGTTGCAAGTCGGCTGCCACTTCCTTCACCTTGTCCAGGGTGAAATGCCAGGTGCTCGCCCGCTCCTCGGCCAGGGCCATGCGCTCCTGTTCCTTGAGGTGGGGCTGCTTCCATTCGACGGTGGGATTGTGGCCGACTTTGTTCATGGTTCCATTCTAGACCGGGAACGGCCAAGTCAAGCGACTTGTTTTTGTTCCGCCTCCTCCTGCTGTTGCAAGGCCCACATGTGGGCGTACACGCCGCCTTTTTCCAGCAGTTCCCGGTGGCTGCCGCGCTCGACGATGCGGCCGTGCTCCATCACCAGGATCTGGTCGGCATCGACGATGGTGGACAGGCGGTGGGCGATCACCAGGGTGGTGCGGTTGGCGGCGATGCGCCGCAGTTCCTCCTGGATGGCTTTTTCCGACTTGGAGTCGAGGGCCGAGGTGGCCTCGTCGAAAATCAGGATCGGCGGATTTTTCAGCAGGGTGCGGGCGATGGCGACGCGCTGCTTTTCGCCGCCGGACAGTTTCAGGCCCCGCTCGCCCACCACGGTGTGGTAGCCGTCGGGCAGGCCCTCGATGAAGCCGTGGATGTGGGCCGCCTTGGCGGCCTCGATGACTTCCTCGCGGCCGGCGCCGGGGGAGCCGTAGGCGATGTTGTAGTAGATGGAGTCGTTGAACAGCACCGTGTCCTGGGGAACGATGCCGATGGCGGCGCGGAGGGAGTGCTGGCTCACGTCGCGGATGTCCTGGCCGTCGATCAGGACGCGGCCGCCGCCCACGTCGTAGAAGCGGAACAGCAGCCGCGACAGGGTGGACTTGCCGGCGCCGCTGGAACCCACCACCGCCACCTTGCGCCCGGCGGGGATGGCGAAATCCACGCCGTAAAGAATCTGCCGCTTGGCGTCGTAGCCGAAGTCCACGTTTTCGAAACGCACCTCGCCGGCCGTCACTTCCAGGGCCGGGGCGCCGGGCCGGTCCGGCACCTCGGCGGGTTGCTCCAGGAGGCCGAACATCTTTTCCATGTCCGCCAGGGCGTGCCTAATCTCGCGATAAACGAAGCCGAGGAAGTGCAGGGGCGAGTAGAGCTGGAGCATGAAGGCGTTGACCAGCACCAAGTCTCCCAGGGTCATGGTGCCTTTTACCACGCCGTCGGCGGCGAGAGTCATGAGGAGGGTGACGCCGACGGCGATGATCAGGCTCTGGCCCGAGTTGAGGGCGTTGAGGGACACCTGGTTCTTCACCGCCGCCTTTTCCCAGCTTTGCAGGTGCTCGTCGTAGCGCCGCGCCTCGTACTCCTCGTTGCCGAAATACTTCACCGTCTCGAAGTTGATCAGGCTGTCGATGGCGCGGGTGTTTGCCTTGGAGTCCATGTCGTTCATGGTGCGGCGGAAAATCATGCGCCACTCGGTGATGCCCAGGGTGAAGGCCACGTACAGCACCAGGGTGGCGAAGGTGACCAGGGTGAAGGCGATGTCGTACTTGGCGTAGAGGATCGCCGCCACCAGCCCGATTTCCACCAGGGTGGGGAGGATGTTGAAGAGCATGAAGTTGAGCAGGAACTGGATGCCCCGGCTGCCCCGCTCGATGTCCCGGGACACCCCGCCCGTCTGGCGTTCCAGGTGGAAGCGCAGGGACAGGGCGTGAAGGTGGTTGAAGACCTTCAGGGCCACCCGGCGGATGGCCCGCTGGGTGACGCGGGCGAACACCATGTCCCGCAGTTCGCCGAAAAAGGTGCTGAAGAAGCGCGTCAGTCCGTAGGCGATGAGGAAGGCCACCGGCAGCATGAGCAGTTCCTTCGGCCGGTTGAGGGTATCGACGATGTCCTTCAGGGCCAGGGGCACCCACACGCTGGCTACCTTGGCGGCCACCAGCAGCGCCATGGCCACCGCTACCCGTGCCCGGAATTCCCACAGGTAGGGCAGCAGGGAGCGGATGGTTTTCCAGTCGTTGCGGTTCTTGGGCGGTGGCCCGGAGTGGGTGATGCGCATGGGTGGCGGCCAAAGGGTGGCGGAGGTGAAGCAGTGTACCAAATCCGTCGGTTTTTCCCGAGAGGGAGCTCATGGCGGGCGCGAAACGCTCTGCGCTCACCACTCTTGAAAATGATAAAAATGATAAATATACTGAAATTATACCAATGTCCTGGATTGTCGGGGTGGCTGCCCATGGAGGATGCGGTGAAACGCGCGAATTTGAGTTTCGCCTTGAGCGACGACGGGCGGAAACTGCTGGCGCGGTTCTCCCCTGGGGGGATGGGGCTGTCCACCGATGCCGCGGGCCTGAAGCGCCTTCTGGAGGAAGACGGGTGGGGCCGCTATTCCATCTACGAGCCGTTCCTGGAGGAAGTGGCGCGAAAATGCCTGGGCGGCCTGCCCTTCGAGCAGGTCATCGGCGAAGCGCGGGACGGCACCTTCGAGGTGAAGCTGGACAACGGCAAAATGGCCGCCTACCTCACCATCACTCCCGCGGAGGGCGGCAAGGCGGTGGACAAGGCGGATATCTTCCACAGGCTCGAGGAGATGGGGGTCATCGCCGGTCTCGATTTCGAGGCCATCGACCGGGCGGTTTCCGCCGGGGAGGCCAGCCATGTGCAAATTGCCACCGGCCGCCAGCCGGTGCATGGAGAGGACGGCTGGCTGGAGAGCCTGGTGCCCAACGTGCGGGAGCGGCGGCCCCGCATCGACGAGAGCGGCATCGCCCATTACCGGGACATGGGGGATGTCGTGGTGGTTCACGCCGGCGAGCCGGTCATGCGGCGCAACCCGCCCACCCAGGGGGTGCCGGGGGAAACCGTCCTCGGCCAGGCGATTCCCGCCAAGCCGGGCAAGGATGTGTCCTTCGCCGCCAACCTGTCCGGGGTGGAGTTCGACCCGGCCGATCTCAACGCGCTGCGGGCCGCCATTACCGGCCAGCCGGTGCGCGTGAAGGGCGGCATCAACATCGAGCCCACCTATACCGTTCCCAAGGTGGACATCACCACCGGCAATATTGCCTTCGAGGGCACGGTGAAGGTCCTGGGGGACGTGCAGGCGGGGATGGAGATACAAGCCACCGGCGATATCTATATCGAAGGCACGGTGGAAGCGGCCAGTCTCGACGCCGGCGGCAATATCGTGGTCAAGGGCGGGGTGATCGGCCGCGTGGAAGCGAGGGACAGGGATAGCGTGGAAGCGGCGTCCCACGTGTGTTGCGACGGCTCCTTCAGCGCCCGTTTCGTGCAGAACGCCAAGGTGGAAGCGGGGGACGGCATCTACGTGGAAGAGATGGTGATGCAAAGCGATCTGTCCGCCGTCAACCAGATCAT
>JAGUYQ010000175.1 GCA_020061285.1 Betaproteobacteria bacterium | reverse complement strand
CTTGCGTTTTAAAATGGTTTGGTATAGTTTTGGGGGCGAAGGTAGAGGCGACGTCAAGTCGCCCCCGTGCCGGGGGAGCGCTACGGTAAGTCCACTCCGTTACCCCTGCCGCCCCATGCGCCGCGCCGAACTCTGAGGAGCGAGGCCACCCAGGACGGGTGAGGGTAAGACATGAGGGCCGCGCCCTGCTCTACGGCAGGGAAGTAGGCTGGCTGCGATGCCACAAACGGGCAAAGGGCAATGCGACCCGATGGACGCATCCGACAGGAGCGCCCATGACTGCCGTTTTCCCCACTACTCAAGAGCCTGAGGCCGCTAAGCAGGCCCAATCGACTCTGAACATTATTCTGGCCATTACCGATGGCCGGGTCCTAATCCACCTCTCCGTCGCTTGCAAAATCGCGGGTATTTCTGAGCAATCGTGGCGTAACCGCGAAGCAGTCGGAAAACCCCTTCCTTTCCCGGCCCCTCGAAGTTCCGTAGGAGTGCGCCGTGTCCATGTTCGCGATCTCGCTGCGTATATCGACTCGGTATCTGGTCCTCTAGCGGCAAATGCATCCTTTCCTCCTGCGCTCCAATCCAACTATCCCAACCTCAAGCGTGGCCCTGGTCGCCCACGGAACGCAGATCGAGTTCTTGGGCATAGCTAGGAGAGAGGGATTTAATGGCCGGCCTCGTAACAGGTTTGGTTCTTGATCGTTAGCCAAGCGGCCACTGGCTCTGCTACGCAAGAGCCTGATACCTGCTGCAATCGCTGGCCAACTAACCCTGGACTATGCGTTGCGTGTCCGTGCCGGGCGGGAAGCGCGAACCCAGGCCGCCCAGCGACAGGCAGACGCGAGTGCTGTCCCAACCGACGACCACCGCGTCATGGAAGCGGGAGCAGCAGTGTTGTCTCGACATGCGCACGGGATCGCCCAGAGGTGTAGATCGTGAGCTGCCGCGCCCCCAGATGCCGCCGGATCATCGTGATTTATCGCTGTGGCCATCCCATGCCCGTGCCCATCGCTCGCAGGGCAAAAGCCTCAACGACGCTTTTGCGACACTCACCTCGGTTGTGCCCATCCTGTTCCGAGCGGATCTCCGTTTCGGCGTTGCCGGCCAAGCGCCGGTTGGCGAACAGCATGTAGTGATCGAGCTGCTTGGCCTCGCGCAGATTTCTGATGCGGGGAATCTCCTTCCCCAATACGGTGTTCGCAGCAGACGTGCTGAAAAAGTCTGACTCGGAAAAGTTACGGTTGTAGCCGTTGGTGTGCTTGGCCTGAACGATTGTCGTGCCGACCCACGGCGCAGCCTTGCTAGGGTGCAATTCTGCCGTGCCTACGAATTTCGCGTCGCGTCCACCATCCGGTCCTTTTGCGAACCCCTGTACCGAGATCCCAAGCAGACGCTGGCACAAAAGCACAATAAGGCTTTCGAACTGGCCGTCACTCAGATCTTCATAGGCAAATTTCATTGGGCCCCAGTTCCTTCAGCTAGATCACGTTGCGGCGGTTCATCATGATACGCAAACCGTGAGCTAAATATCCTGTCAGCCGTCATCAACCACGCCCGCAAGGAATGGGGGATTCACATCGAAAACCCCATTGCCATGATCCGCCGCCCCCAGAATGAAAAAGCCCGGGAGCGCCGACTTGAAGATGGCGAGGAAACAGCGCTATTAGCCGCCCTCGAAAGCTCCAGACGTGAAGATGGAACGCTGGGCCCCGGCACTCGGAATCCCTGGATTAAGCCCCTCGTATTGCTGGCCATGGAAACGGCCATGAGGCGCGGAGAACTGTTGGCATTGCGCTGGGAGGAGGTGGACACGAAAAGACAGGTTGCCCGAATTCTGGATAGCAAGAACGGGGAAGCCCGATCCGTCCCTCTCTCTAGCCGTGCCGTCGCCGTTTTAGAGGCTCTTCCCAGGTCGATTGATGGGCGAGTATTCCCAACGACAGAAGATGCGGTTAAGAAGGCGTTTTCGCGGGCTTGCGTAGCTGCCGGACTGAAGGATTTGCACTTCCACGACCTGCGCCATGAGGCCACAAGCCGCCTTGCCGAGAAGCTACCCAACGTCATTGAGTTGGCAGCAGTCACAGGACACAAGGACCTAAGGATGCTGAAACGGTATTACCACCCCCGTGCCGAAGACTTGGCGCGGAAGCTCGGATAAAGCTATACTATCAACCAGGAGATAGGTTTATGCCTAATGATGATGGCTGGGAATACCTTCTAAGCCTTGATGGGATGACCCTCGTCATTGATGACCACTTAGGGCTGTGGGTTAAATTCGTAGTGCACCAGGTGCCTCAATCCCCGGCCATTCCCCACGGCGTGGACTACTCCATTACGCTGCACAACCGCACCGGCAAACGCCTGCTTGGGTTTGATAATGCCCATGCCGTAGCCAAGCGAAAAGAGCTCGATCACTGGCACCGCCATAGTGACGATCCTGGCCGGGCCTATGACTTTGAAACCCCCAATCAACTTCTGGCGGATTTCTGGAAAGAAGTTGACCGCGTCATCAAGGAGCACCTCGATGAATAAGCTGAATATCGGAATCGCCTCCTACGAGGAAATGAAGCAATGGACACTGGACGTTGCGACGGGCCGCATCAAGCCCGACCCGAACGGCCCCAGGTTGTGGTTCACATCGCTTAAAGCTGCGGCCAACCTCTTTACGGAAGAAAACCGGCAATTGCTGAAAGTCATCGCCGAACAACATCCTCAATCCATTGCCGAACTGGAGAAGCTGACCCACCGGAAGGCATCGAACCTTTCCAGGACGCTGAAAAAACTAGAGCAGTATGGGCTTGTCCGTTTGGTTGAGGCTGAAGAAGGGCGCACCCGGGGAAAGCGGCCGGTACGCCCTGAGTTGTTGGTGGACTCTGTAAACGTGTCGCTCTCCCTGCTTTAGCCAGGGATTACCGTGGAGCCGGTTACCTTGTCCTCCTTGAGCCGGCGGTCGCGCCAGGCGGCAACGTCTTTTCCTGAGAGCGCGGCCATCTTCAAACGGGCGAGGGGATCACGCCGCAGGGCCGCTATCCGCACCTTCTCGATGGTGGCCCCTTTCTTGTCCGGGGTCACTTCCTCCTGGTAGCGTTTGAGCACGTCGTCGAGGGTGTTCTTTTCGGATTCTCGCCGATCCAGAAAGACCCCCTTGTCCATTTCCGATTCCACGTCGCGTGCCCACATCTGGGCGGCAGTTTTCGTCGTGAACGTCTTGGAAATAAGGGGGCGGCCCCGGCGCCGAATTTTGACCTGGAACTGGTACGGGCCACGCTCGATGATCGTTGCCATTCTGGGTCCCTTTGGAAGTAATTTGTACCCAAAAATGTACCCAATAATTCCGTAAATCGCAATAATAAAGGCTGTTTATTAGCCTTCACACGGCAGGGGTCACAGGTTCAATCCCTGTACCACCCACCAGACGACGAAAGGCCCGGTTTTCCGGGCCTTTTGCTTTTCTTCATTCCCCGGTCTATTCCTCGGGCGGGGTTTTGGCAGGGGCTGGAATGCTCTTCCTGCGGCCCTTGCGCAGTTCCCACAAAGCCATTCCGTAGCCTGACAAGGCGTAGGCGATGAACAAGCCGAACAGCACGCCGGGCGGGTAGGATGAGATCAGGATGATACCCACCACGATCAGCAGCAGGAACACGAAGGGGATGCTCTTGCGCAGGTTGATATCCTTGAAGCTGTAAAAGCGGATGTTGCTCACCATGGTGACACCGGCGAAGACCGTCAGTATCCACGCTCCCCAGCGGATGTCCTCGCCCTTGATCTCCAGGTCGAACATCACCCACACCATCCCTGCCATCAGGGCAGCGGCGGCGGGGCTGGGCAGGCCCTGGAACCAGCGTTTGTCCATGACTTCCAGTTGGGTGTTGAAGCGGGCCAAGCGCAGGGCGGCGCCGACGCAATAGACGAAGGCGGCGATCCAGCCCAGCTTGCCCATGCCTTTCAAGGCCCAGACGTAGACCACCAGCGCCGGGGCGACGCCGAAGGACACCATGTCCGACAGGCTGTCGTACTCGGCGCCGAAGGCGCTCTGGGTGTGGGTGAGGCGGGCGACCCGGCCATCCAGGCCGTCCATCACCATGGCGACGAAGATCGCGACGGCGGAATGCTCGTAGCGCCCGCTCATGGCCATGACGATGGCGTAGAAGCCCGCGAACAAGGCTGCGGTGGTGAACAGGTTGGGTAGGAGATAGATTCCGCGCTTGCGGAGGTGGGGGGCGAGTATGGGTTTATGTATGGGGTGCATCCGGTAATTTTCGGCTTCGTAGGTTAACGGCGCATTACGGCCAATTGTCCCCCCGCCGGGGCAGGATGTCTAGAGCTCGGCAAGAACCGTTTCGCCAGCACGGGTCTTGTCGCCGATGCTCACGCGCACGCGGGCGTCCAAGGGAAGATAGACGTCCACCCGGGAGCCGAAGCGAATGAAGCCGTAGCGTTGTCCAGGGTGCAACTTGTCGCCGGCCTTGACGTAGCACAGGAT
>JAGUYQ010000029.1 GCA_020061285.1 Betaproteobacteria bacterium | reverse complement strand
TCGCCAAGTGCTGTCGCCCCATCCCCGGCGACCCCATCATCGGCTTCATCAACAAGGGCAAGGGCCTCGTCATCCACACCCACGACTGCCCCACCATTGCCGAATACCGCGCCGACCCGGACAAATGGCTGGACGTGGAGTGGGACCCGGACACCCGCAAGCTGTTCGACGTCACCATCCGCATGGTGGTAGCCAACCAGCGCGGCGTCCTGGCCAAGGTCGCCGCCTCCATCGCCGAGGCCGACTCCAACATCGACAACGTGGCGATGGAGGGGGAGGACGGCAGCGCCTACACCAACATGACCTTCACCTTGCAGGTGGAGAACCGGGTGCATTTGGCCCAGGTGATGAAGAACCTGCGGCGGATTCAGGAGGTGGTGAGGATTGCGAGGGTGAAGGGGTAGCTTGGTTTCTTCGACGTAAATATTTCAGGGGTTCAAATGGGTATCAACCTTTCTGGTTGGCAGCGAATCTGGGTGGTTATCTCAATAGCTTGGATGCTTTATTGGTTCTTTGAACCAGAGCCTTGGAAATACGATTTCCCTTATGGTGGTTGGAAAGATTTCATGGTGGCTGGCATTGGACCGATTGCAATATTTGTAGCCGTAACATGGATTCGGAGGGGATTCCAGAACGCCAGGAAGCTTAGGAATCCGTGAGGGGCCGATGGATACGACTGTTCTTGCGAATCTAATCGCGCAGAAGGTGATTGCTGATGCCCAATTTTGGGTGGGAATTATCGGCCTTATTGGAGTAATCATCGGTTCGGTTCTCACCATCGCAGGCAATTTGCTGCTTCACTGGATTCAAAATCGGTCACGTCAGCGGCTTGATGGTGCTCGAAAGAAGCTTCTTAAGAAGATGTTGAAGGATGACCGATTTCCAGACCGTTGGCGCCAACTTTCGACGCTATCCCGCGTGATTGGAGCGGACGATGAAACGACGAAACGACTTCTTATTGAAATTGACGCGCGTGGCTCTGAAAAAGACGATAGCCTTTGGGGATTAATCGAGGATCATCCCTTCAAAGAAATTGACCAGTAAGTCCTACACATATTAAGTTAAGGCGATTTGCGGCAATGCTCAGTCGTTGTTTTGTGCGCTACGCGCGAATGATTGAGTGCCGGGGGTAGCCCGGCGGCTAGTTACCTTTTCTTGTGTGCCCAAGAAAAGGTAACCTACACCCACAAGGGGTGTCCTCGCCGGACGCTCTGTGCTTCGCACAGGTCACGGCGGGAAGAAGGGCACCCCGCTGCCCCGGCCCTGACGGGCTCCCCTACGTTTTCCGGCCAAGCCGGGCGGCTACAGAACTCGCCCCTTTGGGGCTCAGACATGCTGTAGCCGACTTCCCCCCGCCCGCCCGGAAAGCCTCGGCGGGGCAGAGGGGGAGGTAAGGCGTCGTAGTTTCTACCTCCGGTGAAGTTCTCCCCTCTCCCGCAGGCGGGAGAGGGGCTGGGGGGAGAGGGAAAATCCCCTCTGCGACGCCGAGTAGCGCAGACGAGCCGGGGGAAGTCGGCCGAGGAACTCGGCCTCCCGGCACGGCGAGCAACGCAGGGAACCCCCGAAGGGGGCGGTGTAGTGGGGTCGCCTTCTTTTGCTTACTTTTCTTGGCGAGACAAGAAAAGTGAGCGGCTCACGGGGCCGCCCCCCGTCTTAAACAAATCGCGCGAAGCGCACAAAACTGAATCAGCAAAACAAAACGAAAGACCAAATCATGAGCACCAAACAAATCATCTTCACCCCCCACGCCCCCCAAGCCATCGGCACCTACTCCCAGGCCGTGAAGGTGGGCGCCACCGTCTATCTTTCCGGCCAAATCGGCCTCGACCCGGCTTCCATGGAAATGGTGGAGGGGATCGAGAACCAGGTCCACCGCGTGTTCCAGAACCTCAAGGCGGTGGCGGAAGCGGCGGGCGGGTCCCTGGCCGACGTGGCGAAGCTCAACGTTTTCCTCACCGATCTGGCCAACTTCGCCAAGGTGAACGAAATTATGGCCCAGTATTTCAGCCAGCCCTACCCGGCCCGAGCCGCCGTGGGTGTGGCTTCCCTGCCGCGAGGGGCGCTGGTGGAGGCGGACGGGGTGATGGAACTGTAAAAAGGAGTCGAGAGGGGTGAGTCGAGAGTTGAGAGCCAAGGGAGGGGACCTGCCCGCTCTCGACTCTCGACCCTCGACTGCCCTCCGCTCGAAACTCGAAAAGCTCGGCCTCTTTACCGACTTCGACCTCCTGCTCCACCTGCCCCTGCGTTACGTGGACGAAACCCACCTCTACCCCATCGCCGACGCGCCCATCGGGCAGACGGTGCTGGTGGAAGGGGAGGTGATGGACGCGGAGGTCAAGTACAAGCCCCGCAAGCGCCTCACGGTGCGGGTGCGGGATGCCAGCGGGGTGCTGGCGCTCACCTTCTTCAACTTCTACCCCAGCCAGATCAAGCAGCTCCAGCCCGGCGCGCGCCTGCGCCTGCTGGGGGAGGTGCGCCCCGGCTTTTTCGGCGCCGAGATGGCCCACCCCAAGTACCGGGTGGTGCGGGGGGAAGAGCCCCTGGCGGAAAGCCTGACCCCCGTCTATCCCACCACCGCCGGCCTGGGTCAGGACGCCCTGCGGCGGGCGATTGAAAAAAGCCTGGAGAAGCTGGACCTGTCCGATTCCCTTCCCGCCGGGATGCGGGAGCGCTTGTCCCTGCCGGGTTTCGCCGAGAGCGTGCGCTTTCTCCACCAGCCTCCGCCGGAGACGCCCCAGGCGGTGCTGGAGGCCCGCGACC
>JAGUYQ010000333.1 GCA_020061285.1 Betaproteobacteria bacterium | reverse complement strand
CGCCAGCAAGGCGGCACCGATTCCCTTGGAACGATAGCCGGGAGCCACGTAAAACTCGGGAATAACGCCGAAGGCGCCGCCGGCGTAAAGGGTGCGCACCTCGGTCAAGGTCAGGACGCCCGCCGCTTCGTTCCCCTCCCACGCCAGCCATGCGGCATAGTCGCCCTGGCGCAGAAAATCACGGCAGCGGACCCGCAGCTCTTCTTCATTAGCCTTGAAATGGTTCGCCCCGGTAGCAACCATGATTTCCTCCAGCAGGACCTTCACCATGCGCGCCACCTCATTTGCATCGGCCACCGCCGCCGTTTCGATGCTTGCCATTTTCCCTCCCGATAAAACCGTCCCCGTGAAAATCCGCCAAAGGCTTCACGTCGCTTTGCGCGTCACCCAGCCGCCGAACAGATAGGACTGGAAAAACCGCACCGGCGGCTCGAAACCCGCTTCCACCAGCAGGGCCTTGATGCGCGCCTCCGGTTCGAAACAGATGCCGCTCTCGATATGCGCCCGGTCCCGCACCAATTGGTCGGCGGCAATGCCTTGCGCGGCATAGAAGCTGAGCCAAGTCTCGAAAACGAGGCGGAAATCGGGGTCGGCCTTGTCTCCAAACAGGTCGGCGAAAACGAACGTGGCGCCATGCTTCAGGCAGTCCGCTATGGTCCGAAAATAGGCCAGGCGTTCCTTCGTCTCGCGAATAAAATGGGCGACGAACACCGAACTGGCGCCATCGAAAAGCTCGGCGGCGCGATAGGCCTGCACCGTCCCGAGATGGAGATGAACGCGCTCCGCCAGGCCGGCCGTTTGCAGGCGGCTCTTGCAGACCGACAGCACGTCGGCGGACAAATCCACCCCATGCAGTTCGGCATCCGGATAGGCGGCCCCGAGAGCCAGCAACTCGGCCCCGGAACCAGCCCCCGCCGAGAGGAAGCGCGCCTTCTCCGGCACGCCGGAAAACCAGCCCGGCAGCATCCGGTGCAGGGCATCGTAGGCCGGGCAGAATTGGCGAATCTGTTTCTCGTAGGCCGCGGCCCAGCTTTCGTCGAAATGGGATTCAACATCGAATCTAGCATCAGTGTTCATATTTCGCCTCCAACGAAGACAATAAACAGGGCCGCTTCAAGCGGCCCTGTTCGTTTCATGACACCCGCCGGGCCTAGACTTGCGGATGGGCGCGCTCCAGCTTGCTGTGCAGCTTGTTCAGGGCATGGAGGTAGGCCTTGGCGGAGGCGATGACGATGTCCGTGTCCGCCCCCTGGCCGTTGACGATGCGCCCGCCCTTGGACACCCGCACCGTGACCTCGCCCTGGGCGTCGGTGCCGCTGGTGATGTTGTTCACCGAGTACAACAGCAGTTCGGAACCGCTGTTGACGATGGCCTCGATGGCCTTGAAGGAGGCGTCCACCGGACCGCCGCCGTCAGCTTCCGCCTCGCGCTCGACGCCACCCTCGGCCAGCACCACCTTGGCGTGGGGGGTCTCGCCAGTCTCGGAGCATACCTTGAGGGAGCGGAGCTTGAAGTGCTCCTGCTCCAAGGTGGACTGCTCGTCGCTCACCAGGGCGTGAAGGTCCTCGTCGAAAATCTCGTGCTTCTTGTCGGCCAGGTCCTTGAAGCGGGCGAAGGCGGTATTGATCGCCTCCTCGCTCTCCAACTGGATGCCGAGCTCGGACAAGCGCGTCTTGAAGGCGTTGCGGCCGGAGTGCTTGCCCAGGACCATCTTGTTGGCGGACCAGCCCACGTCCTCGGCGCGCATGATTTCGTAGGTCTCGCGGTGCTTGAGGACGCCGTCCTGGTGGATACCGGACTCGTGGGCGAAGGCGTTGGCGCCGACGATGGCCTTGTTGGGCTGCACGGCGAAGCCGGTGATGCTCGCCACCAAGCGGCTGGCGGGGACGATTTGCGTCGTATCCAAGCCGGTGTCGCAGGGAAAGAGGTCCTGGCGGGTGCGCACCGCCATGACGATTTCCTCCAGGGAGGCGTTGCCCGCCCGCTCGCCGAGGCCGTTGATGGTGCACTCCACCTGCCGGGCGCCGTTCATCACCGCGGCGAGGGAGTTGGCGACGGCGAGGCCCAGGTCGTTGTGGCAGTGGACCGAGAAGACGGCCTTGTCGGAATTGGGAATGCGGCTGCGCAAGGTGCCGATCAATTCGCCGAAGACGTGGGGCAGGTTGTAGCCCACGGTGTCGGGAACGTTGATGGTGGTAGCGCCGGCGGCGATCACCGCCTCGATGACGCGGCAGAGGAAGTCGGTTTCGGAGCGGCCCGCGTCCTCGGGGGAGAATTCCACGTTGTCGGTGTACTGGCGCGCCCACTTCACCGCCGCCACCGCCTGCTCCACCACCTGGTCCGGCGTCATGCGCAGCTTCTTCTCCATGTGGATGGGGCTGGTGGCGATGAAGGTGTGGATGCGGCCGGAATTGGCGCCCTTGATGGCCTCGCCGGCCCGGGCGATGTCCTTTTCCAGGGCACGGGCGAGGGAGCACACGGTGCTGTCCTTGATGGCGTCGGCCACCGCCTTCACGGCCTCGAAATCGCCGTTGGAGGCGGCGGCAAAGCCCGCTTCGATGACGTCCACCCGCATCTTTTCCAGTTGTTTGGCGATGCGCACCTTCTCTTCCTTGGTCATGGAAGCGCCGGGGCTCTGTTCGCCGTCGCGCAAGGTGGTGTCGAAAATGATCAATTTATCTTTGTTCATGGCTGGCTCCATTGCTGCAATTCTTCATACAAGCCCATCAACCGGGTTCACGGCTGCGGCACGCTTCAATACTGGGGTGGGGGGGTGGGGGTCAGTGCGCGCGAACGCGCAGCAGCAGGCCGGCCAGTAGCAGGCTGCGGGGGGAAAGCTCGGAAGGAAGGAAGCTGACGAACTTGAACATAGTGGAGTAAATATAATGGCTTTCCGGCCCGTGTGCAACAGGGGCGATATAATGGCGCCGTTGGAGTAGCGCACCTTGTCCCCGATGAACAACCCCTTCACCGCCCGCTGGACCCAAACCGGCAACAACCTGTGCCTCGGCGAATGGGAAATCCATTACCTCGGCCGCCCCATCCAGCTCGACGCCGCGCGCCGGGACGAGGACATGGGCACCCACGGCATTTTCAGCTACATCTTCCCCGACGACGAAGACTTCGCCGAGGGCCTGCCGGAGGATGAATGGATTCTGGAAAACGCCGAGTGGCTGGGGGAGCTCTTCGCCGCCCACGACATCCCCATCGACGAGGAACATATGCGCTGGTTCTACCGGGCGGTGAACCCGAAGGATTGGCGCTGCGGCAGTTGCGGCGGCTGCCTGTAGAAGGGCATGGGCAGGATCAACGGGACGGTCGGGATTTACAGGATAAGCATCCTGTTCATCATGAACATCCGTTAATCCTGTCAAAAAATCACACCGGCTGAGCCGACAGCCCGCCCGCCCCGCTGCCAACCGCGTGGCGCTCGATCACGCTGTCGATGAAGCGGCGCAGGAAGCCCTCGGTTTGGGAACTATGGAAGCGGTCAATCTCCTCGCCCCGGCTGTACACGATCACCGTCGGGAAGCCGCGCACCCCGTGGCGGCCGGCGATGCGCATGTTCTCGTCGGCGTCCACGTTGGCCAGGAGGAATTGGCCGGCGTATTCCTTTACCAGCTTGTCCAGGAGGGGGCCCAGCACCAGGCAGGGGCCGCACCAGTCGGCGCCGATGTCCACCAGCACGGGGGTCTGGTGGGAGCGGGCCACCACCAGCTCGTCGAAATCGGCTTCTTCCACGTCGTAAGAGAAAGTCATCGCATTGATCCGCAAACAAAACCCCGGCAGTCTACCCAGGCGCGCCCCCTGCCGCCACTACCCGGATGGGTAAGCCTACTTGCCGAACAGCTTGCCAACGGCTTCACCCACCCCTTTGACCACGCCACCGGCGCTGCCGACCCCCTTTGCCAGGCCTTCCAGGCTCACCCCGAGCCCTTCGGCCATGGATGAACCGACGCGGGTGGCGAAATTCTCGTTGAGGGAGAATCGGGGATCGGCAAAGTTGCCCTCCAGGGTGAAATTCACCTGTATCTGGTCGTTGCGGTTTTTCATCAGGGAGACCATGGCATTGCGCGGCATACCCATGAAGGAGCCGCCGGAGGCCAGTTCCAGATTGGAAAGCGTGAGCGTGCCGGGCGCACGGAGGCGATTGTGCCGCACGGTGGATTTCAAATCCATGTCGAGGGTGCCGCGGCGCACACTCGTCTCCGCCGTCTTGAGCAGATAGGGTTGGAGCGTCACCAGGTCCACGCCGCGCAATTGGGTGGTGAGCACCGAATCCTTGCTGGCGAACTCGATGGTGCCTGCCAAGGAGACCTTGCCGTCGTGCCGGGCACCTTTCAGCACACCGTCGAGTTGGAGTTGGGATTGGCCCGCCAAATCGGGCAGGCTCAAGTGGCCGAGGGTGGCGTTGAGTTGTTCCAGACGCAGTTTGAGCGGCGGTTGGCGCACCGAGGCGTCGTAGAACTCCAACGCGGAGTCCCGCAACAGGACGCTGCCGACGACCACGGCAGGGCCGGGAGCGCTGTCCGCCTTTGGCCTCTCCAGCAGGGACGGCAAAAGCCGCAAGCGGCCATCCCGTGTGCGCAAGAGGGAAAGGTATCCCCCTTCGACGGTGATGGAACGGATGCGCACCCGGGAAGACAGCAGGCTGCGCAGGTCGGGCACAACGACGATGCGCTCCGCCCGCAGTTGGTCTTCCGCCGGCCAGGACCCATCGG
>JAGUYQ010000258.1 GCA_020061285.1 Betaproteobacteria bacterium | reverse complement strand
TGCGCCGCCGGGCGGAGGCGGGAGAAAGCGTGGCGGGCCTGGCGGATTACTTCCTCGACCTGCTGAAGACCGGCCGCCGCGCCAAGGTGGAGGAACTGGCGCGGGCCAGGCCCGAGCGCCTCTTGGCCCTGCTGGAACTGCTGCGGGACACGGGCTCCAGCATGGCGGTGCGCCTGGGCATCGGCGCGGTGATGGAGGAGTTCCAGGGCACGGGAGTGACGGATGTCCTCGTCCCCGGCCTGGGAGAATTGACCCGCCACGACGACCGTCTGGTGCGGGCCGATGCCTGTCATTTCTTGTCCCTCGTCGGTGGTAAGAGTATCCTTCCCTTCATGCGCGCCTGTTTGGACGACCCGGATGCCGAGGTGCGCGAAATCGCCGCCGAAGTCCTGGGCGAAACGCCGCCGGGGGCCGCAGACTAAAAGAAGGCCATGCCGCTCCGCGTTATCCGTAAACATCATTCCTTCTGGCTCTCCCCGAGGCGCTGGAAGCGCCGCCTGGTATTCTGGGGCGGCGGGGTGGCGGTGGGCGCGGCGGCGGTGGTGTTCGCCATCGGCAGCGAGCAGGCCCATATCCAGTTTCACCGCCTGGTGGCCGTTTCCCCTTTTCTTCCCCTTCTCGTCACTCCCCTCGGCTTTGCCCTGGTGGCTTTTGCCACGCGGCGGATTTTTCCCGGCTCCCAGGGCAGCGGCATTCCCCAGACCATCGCCGCCCTCGAACTCCATGAGCCGGAGCAGCGCCACAAGGTGCTGTCCCTGCGCATCGCCTTCGGCAAGATTGGCCTTACCCTGGTGGCCCTGCTGAGCGGCGCCTCCGTGGGGCGCGAAGGGCCGACGGTGCAGATCGGTGCCTCCCTGATGCACGCTTTCGGCGGCTGGGCCCGTTTCCCCCGCTACGAGGTGGAGCGGGGGCTGATCCTGGCCGGCGGCGCGGCGGGGGTGGCGGCGGCCTTCAACACGCCCCTGGCGGGGATCGTCTTCGCCATCGAGGAAATGAGCCGCTCCTTCGAGCAGCGCACCAGCGGCACCATCCTTACCGGCGTGGTGGTGGCGGGCGTGGTGTCCATGGCGCTGCTCGGCAATTACACCTATTTCGGCCATACCGAGGCCGTGCTGCCCCTGGACCGGGCCTGGCTGGCTGTGGTGATGTGCGGCATGGCCGGCGGCCTCCTGGGCGGCCTGTTCAGCCGCTTCCTGATCGAGGCGTCGGAGGGCTTGCCGGGGCGGCTGGGCCGGCTGATGAAGGAGCGCCCCGTCGTTTTTGCCGCCTGGTGCGGCTTTGCCCTGGCGCTGATCGGCCTGTTGTCCGGCGGATTGACCTACGGCACCGGCTACAACGAGGCTCGGGCCATCGTCGAAGGCTCCGAGCAACTGCCCTGGGATTACGGCGTGCTGAAGCTGCTGGCGACGGCGGTGTCCTACATCAGCGGCATTCCGGGGGGGATTTTCGCCCCTTCCCTGGCCGTCGGCGCCGGCTTCGGCCAGAACATCGCCGCCCTCATGCCCTATGCCCCGGCGGGGGCGGTGGTGGTGCTGGGGATGGTGGGCTATTTCGCCGGGGTGGTGCAGGCGCCCATCACCGCCTTCGTCATCGTCATGGAAATGACCGACAACCACGAGATGGTGCTGCCCCTGATGGCCACCGCCTTCATCGGTCATGTCTCGTCGCGGTTGGTGTGCGACCGGCCCCTGTACAAGACCATGGCGGAAAACTTTCTCGCCGGCGCCCGCGGCACCGCTCAGGACACTTCGCCGTCCAAGTAGACCCAGCGCCCGTCCTCGCGGACGAAGCGGCTTTTTTCCTCCATCCGCTGGGCGCGGCCGCCGACCTTGAAGCGGGCGACGAAGCGCACCATGCCTGCCGAGTCCTGCGCGCCGCCTTGGGCTTCGACCACTTTCAGCCCCAGCCATTTCACACCGTCCTCCAGTTCCAGTTCGGCGGGGCGGGTGGAGGAATGCCAGGTGCGCAGGAGGTAATCCCGCTCGCCTTTCGTGTAGGCGGTGTAGCGGGAGCGCATCAGGGCTTCCGGGGTAGGGGCGGGGAGGCCGTCGAGGCAGGGGCCGCAGCAGGCGTCGAAGGGCTTGCCGGAGCCGCAGGGGCAGGGGGTCACGGCGCCCTTTCCCGCCGCAGCTTGGACAGTTCCGCCAGACACAGGTGGATGAAGGCCAGGCCGATGTACACCGGGGCGAAGAAATTGAGCACCGGCACGAACTGCACCAGGGCCAGCAGGGCCCCCAGCAGGTAGAGGCGGCCGGCGGCCCGTTCCAGCAGGTCCTCGAACTCCTCGCCGCTGGCGTGGTCGGCCAGGGCGTCGTAGCGGAACAGGCGTTGGTTGAGGTAGGCGCCGAGGAGCACCGGCAACGCCGGGGCGAGGGGGCTGACCAGCCACGCGGGGAGGGTGATCAGCCACAGGCCGAGGTACACCGCCATGGCCACCAGGCCGTTCCAGGCGCTGCCCAGGTCGCTGCCGCCGTGTTTCAACTCCAGGTCCGGAAAATTACGCCGGGCCACGTGGCGCACCATGGACGGCATGGCGAAGAGGGCGGTGAGGAGCAGGGCGGTGGCGTAGGTGAGGGGCAGCAGCATCAGCAGCAGGAGGAGAAACACCGCCGACCCGGCCATCCACGAGGCGCCGCCGTCCAGGAAGGGACCGATGCTGCTGCCGGCCAGCCATTGGGACAGGAAGGCCACCCAGTCGCCCCAGAACACCAGGGCCAGCCCGCCCCACAGCAGCATCGCCGCCGCCATGGGCCAGACCATCAGGAGCAGCATGCGGGGGTGGAGCAGGCTGAAAAAAGCCCCCTTGATCGCGGTCAACACGTCCTTCATGGTTGTATCCTAGACTGCGGCATGGCTATCAGTATATTGGGTAAACCCCCGATTTTGCTAAAATAACGTACTTTTTAACTGGGTTATTCACCATGAGCAAGGCCTTCACCCGCGAATCCGACGACGTCGAGGAAGACGACGAGCCCCAGTCCGCGCCTCTTCCCGCCGGGACCAAGAACTACGTCACCCCCTCGGGCTACCGGCGGCTGAAGGAGGAATTCGAGCAGTTGTGGAAGGGCGAGCGTCCCCAGTTGGTGCAGACCATCGCCTGGGCGGCATCCAACGGCGACCGCTCGGAAAACGGCGACTACATTTACGGTAAGAAGCGCCTGCGGGAGATCGACCGCCGCATCCGCTTCCTCTCCAAGCGCATGGACAACGCGGTGGTGGTGGACCCCGCCGAGCGGGGGGAGTGCGATCAGGTGTTCTTCGGCGCCACGGTGACCGTGCTCCACGGCGACGGGTCCGAGCGCAGCTACAGCATCGTCGGCCTCGACGAAGCCGATCCCGGTCGCGGCCTGGTGAGTTGGGTCTCCCCCTTGGCGCGGGCCCTGCTCAAGGCGCGGGAAGGCGACGTCGTCACCCTGCGCACCCCGGCGGGGACGGAGGAACTGGAAATCCTCGGCGTGCGCTACGAGGCGCTGGAAACCGGGTCCCGGGAGTAAACCCGCCGCCGTGGCGACAAGGGGCATTCTGGTGTCATAATCGCCCCATCCGTACCGCATGCCAAAAGGGGGCGAGAACATGGCGGACCTGACGCGAGTCAAGGGCGGCGACATCGTCGTCGGCGAGGCGCTGCAATGGAACGCCTACGACGCCAACGGCAAACTGCTGCTGCACAAGGGCGTGGTGATCGAATCCCAAAGCCAGTTGGACGCCCTGATCGCCCGCGGCATGTTCCTCTACGGCGTTGACCGGGGGCGGGAGGAGGAGTGGAAGCCGGAGGTGGAGGAACTCTCCCCCTTCGACCTGATGGACGGCGCCCAGGACAGCCTGGAGCGGCTTTTCGGGCGGATGGCCGATGTGCCCGATTTTCCCGCCCATGTGCTGGAAGTCGCCGCCATCGTCCAGCAGGCGGTAGCCAAGGACGTGGAGGCGGCCATGGGCAGCATTCTCCTCGAAGGCCACCCGCGCTATTCCATCCGCCACTCCATGCACGCCGCCGTCATCTGCGAAATCGTCGCCAAGTTCCAGGGCAAGCCCGAGGCCGAGCGCTTGCCGATTATTGCCGCCGCCCTGACCATGAACGTCGCCATGCTGCACTTGCAGGACAAGCTGCAATCCCGCAAGGAGCCCCTGGACGAAAAGCTGCGGGAGGAAGTGCGCACCCACCCCGCGCGCGGCGTGGAGCGATTGAAGGCGGCAGGGGTCAGCGACCCGGCGTGGCTGGACGGCGTGCTGCACCACCACGAATGCCTGGACGGCAGCGGCTATCCCAAGGGCCTCAAGGGGGAAGAGATTTCCTACGGCGCGGAACTGATCTACCTCGCCGATATCTACGATGCCCGCATCTCTGCCCGGGACTACCGCCCCGCCCGCCCCCCCAGCCTGGCCCTGAAGGATATTTTCCTCAGCCGCGGGCGGCAGGTGGACGCCACCCTCGCCGCCGTCCTGATCAAGGAACTGGGCATCTATCCCCCCGGTACTTTCCTGCTGCTGGCCAACGGCGAAATCGCCGTCGCCGTCCGTCGCGGCAGCCGCCCCGACGCCCCGGAAGTCCAGAGTGTGGTGGGGGCACGCAACAACGTGCTCTCCATCCCCCTGCGGCGCAACACCGCCCTGGCCGAATTCGCGGTGAAGGAAGTCATTACCCAGTCCCGCGCGGGAGTGAAGGTCAAGCGCAACCTGCTGTGGGGGTATAAGAGCGGGGCGCGGCGAGGGTGATTGCGGCAGCCGCCCAAGGAATCGCCAGCGCCGGTTTTATCCGGCAATCGCCCACGCACTGCGGCCTTCCGGCCGTTTGGCTCTTTTCTTGCGCTTTTCGTACAGGCGCAGCATGGCGTGGGTTATCCAGGCGACGAAACCCATGCCGACGGTGAAGCTGCCGTAGGAGATGGGCCAGGGCACGCCGTGGGTCATCATGGAAAATTCGGACATGCCGCCGATGCCGGCGATGACGTTGAGGGGCATGAATACCACGCTGAGCACCGTCAACTGCTTGATGACCTGGTTCTGGTTGATGTTGACGAAGCCCACCGTGGCGTCCATCAGGAAGTTGATCTTGTCGAAAAGAAAGGCCGTGTGGCCGTCGAGGGACTCGATGTCGCGCAAAATCTGCTGGGCCTCTTCCTGGTGGTCCTTGGACAGGAAGCGGCTGCGCAGGAGGAAGGAAACGGCCCGGCGGGTATCCAACACGTTGCGGCGAATGCGTCCGTTCAAGTCCTCTTCGTGGGCGATGCTGGCCAGGAGGCTGGCCGCCTCGTCGTCGGTCATTTGCTTGCTGAGCACCTGCTGGCCCGCGTCCTCCAGGCCGCAATAGACGTCCTCCAGGGCTTCCGCGGAATATTCCGCGTCGGCCGCATAGAGGTCCAGCAAGACGTCCCAGGCGTCGGAAACGTAGTGGGGCTGGGAAAGGGCGCGCAGACGCTGCAAGCGGAAGACCGGCAGTTCTTCCGTGCGGATGGTGAACAGCACCCCCTGGTAGAGAATCAGGGCGACGGCGACGTTGCGGGACATCTCGGCCTTGTCGAGGAGGAAATCCGAGTGCAGATGGATTTCGCCGTTCTCCTCCATGTAGAAGCGGGCGCTCGACTCCAGGTCGCCCAGCTTGTCCGGGTCGGGCAGTTCGATGCCGAAAATGCTCCCCACCCAAAGGCGCTCTTCGAAGGTGGGGTTGACCAGATCGACCCAAATCGGTTTGGCGCCGGCCAAGTCCTCTCGGGCGTCGATGTTTATTTCCCGCAACCGCCCTTCGAGCAGTTCGAAGGCTTTGAGGCCGGCCCGGTCTTTCCGGTATTCGCGTTTTCCCAGAACCTGCAGGACGGACAGGGGGACCTCCCGCAGAACGGGCTCTTTCTTTTCCTCGCCAAGCCGGTCCCAGATGAAAATCAGTTCCTCCGGCGACAGCACTTCCAGCAGCCGAGCCACTTCCGCCGGGTCCATCTGGTCGAGAATCTGGTCCAGTTTCGCCAGGTTCTGTTTGTGGACCAGGGTTTCCACCATGTCGTGGCGCGGCATGTCCTGCTTATGGGTCATTTCCGCCACGAGCCGGTTTTTCTGCAGCAGGTGGAGCACGTCCTGCTGGCTTACGGGGTGCCTGGCGGCCTGGTCATTTTGCATGTTTGCGCTCTTCGGCAAGGGGGGATAAGGGTCTGGGCGGAATGGCGTTCATGGTCAGGCGAGTCCCCGCTCCTCGCCAATCGCCTGCCAAATCTCCAGCAATGCCGCGTTCTTTTTCACCACCTCGCGAATGGCGGGGTTGTGCCGGTGTTTTTCGATGAATGTCCGGATAACCATCTTCGCCGCTTCCCGTTCCTTCCGGGGGGTGTCCGGGTGAAGGGCCAGATCGCCGAGGCGCAGCAGTTCCTGTTTGATGATTTCCATGGGTGTCGCTTCTGAAGAGAAGAAGGCTGGGGCGATGGCGACTTTATGGCGTTCCTGTTACAAACAGATGACCACCGGGCCGGGCCGGGGGGACTACCATTCAGAATCCGATGTCGCAAAGGATTATCCGCCATGAAACCCCATATCGACGGCACCGAATTCGGCAGCATCACCCTCGACGGCGAGCGCCTGGAGCACGACGTGGTGCTGCGCCTCGACGGCAGCGTGAAGAAGCGCAAGAAGAAACTTTCCAAGGAGCTCTACGGCACCTCCCACACCATTTCCCTGGCCGAGGCCGAGCATATCTACGACAAGGGCGCCGAACGGCTGATCGTCGGCACCGGCCAGGAAGGCAACGTGGAATTGTCGTCGGAAGCCGCCGCCTATTTCGAGGGGAAAGGCTGCAAGGTGGACCTCTACCCGACCCCCAAGGCGCTGGAGAAGTGGAACGCGGCCAAGGGCAAGGTGATCGCCGTGTTCCACGTCACTTGCTGAGCCCCGCCCCCGTACAGGGTGTCACCGTCGGGTTCCCGTCGCCTTGCGGCGACCGCGACGAGATAGGAGGGGAAGGGCAGGGGGAGGGCAAGATGATGGCAGGTTGCCGCTAACCACCCCCATCCCCGCCTTCCCCCGTCAAGGGGGAAGGAGTGTCCGTGGTTGTTTTAGAAGGCTTTAGGCCGCGCCCCAGTAAGGCGTGGCGACTCCCGTCCCCAAATCCGCTTCCACCAGGCGGCGGCGCACTTCCAGCAGCTTCTCGATCAGGGCCGGCTCGGCGGCGCCGTAGGCGTCCGCGTCCGGGGTGCGCTTCACCACTACCCCCAGCAGCTCGGTGATGGCGTTGCCGATGGAGTTCTGGCTGATGGTGACGATCAGCTTGCCCGCGTCGTTGCGGTAGATCAGTTGCTTGAAGGCGGGCTGCCAGCGGATGGAGTTGGCGTACTTGGCGTCCTTGATGCAGCGGTCCCGCACCGTCTTCGCCGCCTTGAGGAAATCGTTGTCGAACAGCAGCTTCTCCTCCACCAGTTCG
>JAGUYQ010000124.1 GCA_020061285.1 Betaproteobacteria bacterium | reverse complement strand
CCCAAGTCCGCGCCATCCTCACCGACGCCATCGACAAGCTGATTTCCAGTTTCACCAATCTCAACGAGGAAAGCCGCCGCCAGCAGGAAATCGCCCTGGAATTGACCGCCAGGCACAGCGACAACCATGGGGAAGGCGAAGCGGAAGAAGAAACGGCGGATGACGACTTCCCCATCAGCTTCGAGGGCTTCGTCAAGGAAACCTCCGACACCCTGTCCCTGTTCGTGGAATCCACCATCGAAACCAGCAAGACCGCCATGAGCCTGGTGGAAATGATGGACAACGTCACCGCCGAGGTGAGCCATATCCTCGGCATCCTCGGCGAGATCGAGGCCATTTCCAAGCAGACCAACCTCCTTGCCCTCAACGCCGCCATCGAGGCGGCCCGTGCAGGCGAAGCGGGCCGCGGTTTTGCCGTGGTGGCGGACGAGGTAAGAAACCTGTCCAACCGCTCCAACCATTTCAGCGACCAGATTCGCGAACACATGGAAAGCGTGCATCGTTCCGTGATCGAGGCGGAAGGCGCGATCAACGCCCTGGCCTCCAAGGACATGAATTTCGCCCTGCGCAACAAGACCCGTGTACAGGAAATGATGGACAACATCCAGACCCTCAACCAGGAAATGGCCGACGCCGTCAGCGAATTGACCGACATCTCCGGCCAGGTTGAACAGAACGTCAACACCGCCGTCACGTCGCTCCAGTTCCAGGACCTCACCACCCAGCTCCTCGGCCATCTCGACAAGCGCATCATTGCGATGGAATCGGTGATGCAGAGCATCGCCGCCATTCCCCTGGAAGAGGAAGGGGGGGCCAGCGACGCCAGCATCGAGTGCCGCCTGCGCTTGCAGCGCTTCAAGGAGGCCCTGGTCGAGGCGGCGAAGCTGGTGGAACAGGTCAAGCACAACCCGGTTTCCCAAGCGGAAATGTCGGCAGGCGACATCGAACTGTTTTAGAATTCCGTTCAACTACCTAAACAAAGGTTGGAGCCATGGCACTGCAAATCAACACCCATATCAGCGAAGGCACGGCGCGGATCGTTCTCAATGGCCGTTTCGATTTCAACTCCCAGCGGCTCTTCCGTAGCAGCTACGACACCCCCCTTGGCGATGCCAGCATCCGCACCCTGGAGCTCGACCTGGGAGACGTGGAATACCTGGACAGTTCGGCCCTGGGCATGCTGCTACTACTCAAGGAGCGGGCCACGGCGGCGAAAAAGGAACTGGTGCTGGCCAACTGCCACGGCACGGTCATGCAGGTTCTGGAAGTCGCCAATTTCAATCGACTGTTCACCATGAAGTGAGCTTTTGGCCGGCAAGGGGCATCCCCCTTACCGGTTCGCCTTGACCATTCAAAACCTTCATGCAGCCTACCTCTTCCGTTGACCGCGACAACGGACAGCTAAAAATCCTGGTGGCCGACGATACCCAGGCCAACCTGCTTCTTATCAGCAAATTCATCGCCCGCCTCGGCCACATCGTCGTCACCGCCGCCAACGGCATGGAGGCCGTGGAGGCTTTCGCCCGCGAAGCCCCGGACATGGTGCTGATGGATGTGATGATGCCCGTCATGGATGGCCTGGAAGCCACGGCCAAGATCAAGGCCCTGTCCAGACACTGGGTGCCGGTAATCATCGTCAGCGCCAAAAGCCACGAACTGGACCAGGCCAAGGGCTTGGAAATCGGTGCCGACGACTACCTCACCAAGCCGATCAACTTCGTCATCCTCGAAGCCAAGATCAACGTCATGCGCCGCATCGCCCTGATGCAGCGCCAGCTTGCCGACAACACCCGGCAATTGGAGCGCTACCGCGATGAGGCTGAAGAAGAGCAACGCATCGCCGACGAGTTGATGAAGCGCCTTATCCACGCCGAAGGCCTCAGCGACAAGATGCTCCAGTATTGGGTCTCCCCCGCGCGGCGCTTCAGCGGCGATCTGGTGGCGGCCACCCGCTCCCGCAGCAACGACCTGTATGTCATCCTGGCCGATGCCACGGGCCACGGCCTGCCGGCAGCCTTGAACCTGCTGCCCATTACGCAGATTTTCTACGGCATGGCGGAAAAAGGCTTCAGCGTGTCCCACATCGCCGAGGAAATGAACCGCAAGATCAGTGCCCTGACTCCCTCCGACCGTTTCGTGGCGGCCGTCATCGCCTGTATCAACCCGCGGGAAAAAATCATCGAAATATGGAACGGCGGCAATCCCAGCCCGGTGTTCGTTACCGGGGAAGGGCACATCGCCCATCACTTCGCCTCCCGCCACCTTCCCTTGGGCATCCTCAACCAGCAGTTGTTCGACTCCCAGACCGAAATCCACCCCTGGGAGACGGCGGGCCGCCTGGTGATATGCTCGGATGGCCTGCTGGAAGCGGAAAACGCCAACGGCCAAGCCTTCGGCAAACCCCGTTTCCTCCAGGTACTGGAACAGGTTACCGACCGGCAGCGTTTCATTTCCCTGGTGGCGGCCCTGCAGGAGCACCTCGGCAATCTCGCCGCCCACGACGACATCTCCCTGGTAATGGTTTCCTGCCCGGCCGAAAAGGAAACGGTTTCCTTGCCGGAAACCGCTGCCGGCCGCGCCCAGACCATGAATTCTGGCCATTGGAATTTCACTTTCGCCATCAGCGCCCCCGAGTTGCGCCACGTGGACATCATCCCTCTCCTGCTGCACAACCTAGAAGCCATGGAATTGGGAAAAGAGCATAGCAGTCATTTGTTCCTGGTCATCTCCGAATTGTTCAACAACGCCCTTGACCACGGCTTGCTACGTCTGGATTCCAAGCTGAAAGCGCAGCCCGACGGCTTCGACCAGTATATCGCCCTGCGCCAGGAGCGGCTCCAGACCCTGGTGGAAGGAGAGATCGAAATCCAACTCGAACATTTCACTCTCGACGGCAAGCGGATGTTGCGCATCGCCGTCAAGGACAGCGGCCCCGGCTTCGACTACCCTTCCGTCCTGTCCCGCACCCTGGATGACAACACCACGCTTTCCGGCCGCGGCATCCCCTTGGTGAAGAGCCTGTGCGTCGATATGCGTTATGATGGGAACGGCAACGAGGCCGTGGTGCACTACGCCCTATAAGGATATGGCCAATGCACATGGCTTTTTCAGCCGTAACACGAGGTATGGAATAGTGCTTTAGGGGGAAACCCTACCTGCGTATTTGAGCGTTCCATACTAGAATAAGACCTGTTTAAATTTAACTCAGCCGGGATTTGATACATGCCAAAGTCCATTCTCACCGTTGACGACTCCGCCTCCATCCGACAAATGGTTTCCTTCACTCTCAAAGGGGCCGGCTACGAAGTGGTCGAAGCTGTCGATGGGGAAGACGGCTTGCAAAAAGCGAAAAGCAAAGCATTCAACCTCATCCTGTCCGATCAGAACATGCCCCGTCTCGACGGCCTGGGCATGATCAAGGCGCTACGCGCCATGCCCCAGTACAAGATGGTCCCGATCCTGATGCTCACCACCGAGTCCGGCGATGCCATGAAGGCCCAAGGGCGGGCCGTCGGCGCCACCGGATGGCTGGTGAAGCCTTTCGATCCGCAGAAATTGCTGGAAGTGGTCAAAAAAGTCATCGGTTGACCGCGACCCCGCCACCGATTCGGCACCCACGTTATTAGAGGGCAATCGCCATGACCGTTGACATGAGCCAGTTCTACCAGGTGTTCTTCGAGGAAGCCGGAGAGCATCTTGGAAGCATGGAAAATCTGCTCCTCTCCCTGGACGTGGAGTCCCCGGACCAGGAACAGCTCAACGCTATTTTCCGCGCCGCCCATTCCATCAAGGGCGGCAGCGCCACCTTCGGCTTTACCGACATGACCGGGGTGACCCACATCCTGGAATCCCTGCTCGACCGCATCCGCAACAACGAACTGCACCTTCGTAGCGAGATGATCGACGTCTTCCTGCGCGCAGGCGACGTCCTGCGGCAGCAACTGGAGGGCCACCAGAACGGTGTTGACGTGGACCCGGCAGCGGCACAAGCCATCTCCGCCGAGTTGAGCCGCCTAGCCAGCACCGAGGACGCCATCCCAGAAACGGCTCCCGAATCCCCTCAGATCATGGATACGCCCCCTGTCAGCAGCGCCGCCGAAGCCGGTACCTTCCTGGTGCACTTCACCCCTGGCCCCGGCTTCGCCACCCGTGGCGTCAACATGGAGAACCTGGCTGCCGAACTGGGCAAGCTGGGCTCCCTGGAAATCGTCGAAAACGGTAGCGGACAGCCGGCAGTGTGGCGCTTTCATCTCACCACCCCTTCCGGCGAAGAGGCCATCCGCGAGCTGTTTGACTTTGTCGCCCAGGACGGTGAGTTGGCCATCGAAAACGCCGACACCGCTTTAGCCGCGCCGCCCCAGGAAGACGCCGAGGACGGCAGCTACGGCTTCTTCGCCCCCTTGGAAACCTCCGCCGAGGGAGGCGAGGAAGGCGACGGCTTCGGTTTCTTCACCGACGTCACCGAGTTGCGCCAGCACGCCGAGGAAGAGGAACAAGGCTACGGCTTCTTTACCGATATTCCCCCTCAGGCCGCCGAATCCGCAGCAGGCGAGCACCGCGCCCCGCAAAGCCCCGGCCGCCGCACCGAGGACAATCCGGCCATGCCGGCGGTTAAGACCGGCCGCAGGGAAAACGACAAAACAGCGGTATCCACCCAATCGGAATCCAATTCCATCCGTGTCAGCGTGGAAAAGGTGGATCATCTCAACGGTGTTTTCCAGTTTAAATCCCATCACATGGAGGGTTCCGGCAGCGACCGCCATGATGACCCCGCTCAGGAACAGCATCATGGAAGCTGAAACGAAAGCATCCCTCTTTTCGGTGCGCAGGTGTTCGACCGTCCAGCCCTTTTCGGCCACCACCGTGCTCCGCATAATGAACACCGCTGCCGAGCAGGTGGTTCCGGCAATGGCAGCCACCAACCCGAAT
>JAGUYQ010000067.1 GCA_020061285.1 Betaproteobacteria bacterium | reverse complement strand
CCTCACCCCCCAGCCTTCCCACTTTGTCCACGGTCCGAACGTATTCCCGGATGCGGCGGGCGGTGGCGGCCAGGGCGCGGTCGCCCGCCTCGTGGCCGAGGCTGTCGTTGATGCGCTTGAAATGGTCGATGTCGATCATCATGACGCACAGCCTGCGGCCGAATCGTTGCGCCGCTTCAAGCTCGTTTTTCGCCAGATCCAGGGTGTGGCGGCGGTTCCACAGGCCGGTGAGGGCATCCTTGCGGGACAGCAGGGTAAGGTGTTCTTTCTGTGTGTCGAGGTCCAGGAACAGGCGGCGCAGGCCGAATACGCCGATGGCCATCAGGACCGAAATGGCCAAGCCGGTCAGGGATTGGTCGAGGGACTCCAGTTGCGCGCCGTGGCTGGCAATGGCCGCTTCGAGAGGAGAGACGCGGCGCCATACCATCAGCAGCAGGGCGGTGGCGATGCACCCCCAATAGGGCCAGTGGCGGCCGCTGCGGCGAACCTGCGACAAGGCCACCAGCGCCGCGAACAGTTGGAGGGCGATGGCGGCGGCAAGCACCGTCAGGGTGGCGGCATACATGGCTACATCAGCACGATGTCGTAGCGTTCCTGGGTGTAGGTGCTTTCCACCTGGAGGGAGACCGGCTTGCCGATGAACTCGGACAGTTGGGCCAGGCTCTGGGATTCCTCGTCCAGGAACAGGTCGATCACCTGCTGGGAGGCGAGGATGCGGTATTCCCTTGCGTTGAACTGGCGCGCTTCACGCAGCAATTCCCGCAGGACTTCATAGCACACGGTCTGGGCGGTTTTCAGCACGCCGCGGCCCTGGCACACGGGGCAGGGTTCGCACAGGACGTGCTCCAGGCTTTCCCGAGTGCGCTTGCGGGTCATCTCCACCAGCCCCAGGGCGGAGAAGCCGTTGACCGTGATCCGGGTGCGATCCCTGGACAAGGCGCGGCGCAGTTCCTCCAGCACGTGGCTGCGGTGCTCCGGGTTGTCCATGTCGATGAAGTCGATGATGATGATGCCCCCCAGGTTGCGCAGGCGCAGTTGGTGGGCGATGGCCTGGGCGGCTTCCAGGTTGGTCTTGAAAATGGTGTCGTCGAAGTTGCGGCCGCCGACGAAGCCGCCGGTGTTGACGTCGATGGTGGTGAGGGCCTCGGTCTGGTCCATGATCAGGTAGCCGCCGGATTTCAGTTCCACCTTGCGGGTCAGGCCCCGCTCGATTTCCTCCTCCACCCCGTGGAGGTCGAAGAGGGGGCGCTCCCCGGCGTAGAGCTCGATCTTGGCGACCACGTTGTTGATGTACAGGCGGGCGAAATCCTGCATCTTGGCGAAGGTTTCCCGGGAGTCCACCAGCACCTTGGCGGTGTCGTCGGTGATGAAGTCCCGCAGCACCCGCAGGGGCAGGCTCAAGTCCTGATAGAGGAGGGTCTTGGGGGGGGTGGTGCGGGCGGCCTCGGTGATGTTGGCCCACAGCTTGCGCAGGTACTCGATGTCCGCCTGAATCTCGAAGTCGGACGCACCCTCCGCCACGGTGCGGATGATGTAGCCGCCCTTTTCGTCCTCGGGCAGCAGTTCCTGCAACTTGTTGCGCAGCATGTCCCGCTCGCTCTCGTCCTCGATGCGCTGGGAGATGCCGATGTGGGATTCCTGGGGCAGGTAGACCAGGAAGCGGCCGGCGAAGCTGACCTGGGTGGAAAGCCGCGCCCCCTTGGTGCCGATGGGGTCCTTGAATACCTGCACCATCAGGGTCTGGCCCTCGTGGAGCAGACGCTCGATGGGCTTCGGCTCGCCGTTGGGGGTGGGCTGCCAGATGTCCGCCACGTGGAGGAAGGCGGCCCGGTCGAGGCCGATATCGACGAAGGCGGATTGCATCCCCGGCAGCACCCGGCACACCTTGCCCAGGTAGATGTTGCCCACCAGGCCCCGCGCGCTTTCCCGCTCGATGTGCAGTTCCTGGGCGGCCCCTTGCTCCATGACGGCGACGCGGGTTTCCTGGGGGGTGACGTTGATCAGGATTTCGTTACTCATTGAAGCGCACCTCGAAGTGGTCCAGCAATTGCGCCGTTTCGAACAGGGGCAGGCCCATCACCCCGGAGTAGCTGCCCGACAGGTTGGCGATGAAGGCCGCCGCCCGGCCCTGGATGCCGTAAGCGCCGGCTTTGTCCATGGGCTCGCCGCTGGCGACGTAGCGGCGGATGTCCTCGTCGTCGAGGGGGCGGAACTCCACCTCCGACACCGAGGTGCGCTGTTCGGTGCGGCCGTCGAAGGACATCGCCACGGCGGTGATGACCTGGTGACGCCGTCCGGACAGGCGGCGCAGGATGGCGATGGCGTCTCCCCGGTCGGCGGGTTTGCCGAAAACCTCCCCGTCCAGGGTGACGGTGGTGTCGGCCCCCAGCATCGGCCGCTGCGGCAGGCTCCGCTCGATCATGTGCTGCCAGCCGGTTTCCACCTTGGCTGCGGCGATGCGCCGGGCGTAATCCAGGGGGGGCTCCTTGGGGAGGGGTGTTTCGTCCACGTCCTCAGGCCGGCCCAGGGCGCAGCGCAGCAGCAGCACCTCGGCGGTGACGCCGATCTGTTTCAGCAATTCCCGCCGCCGGGGGGATTGGGATACCAGGTAGATGCGGTCGAAGCGTTTCATGGTCAGGGTCAGGCCCGGTGGTAAGGGTGCCCCTTCAGCAGGGACATGGCCCGGTACAACTGCTCCGCCAGCAGGACCCTGGCCAAGCCGTGGGGCAGGGTCATGCGGGAGAGGGAGAGCAATTTGTCCGCTCTGTTCTTGATGCCCGGATGGAGGCCGTCGGCGCCGCCGATGAGAAAGGCCACGTCCCGCCCGCCCCCCAGCCAGCCCTTGAGAAGCTCCGCGAGTTCCACGGTGGCGGGGTTCTTACCCCGCTCGTCCAGGGCCACCACTTCGCAGCCCTGGGGCAGGGCTGCGGCGATGCGTTCGGCTTCGATTTCCATCACCGCTTCCACCGGCTTGCCCTCGGTGCGGCTGGCGGGCTTGATTTCCACCAGTTCGACACGGGCTTCCCGCGGCATCCGTTTGGCGTATTCGTCGAAGGCCTCCGACACCCAGGCGGGCAGCTTGGTGCCGACGGAAACGATGAGCAGCCGCATTGTCAGCCGGCGGAGTGTTCCTTGACGGCGAAGGGCGGGCGCGGAGAGCCGCCCCACAGTTCCTCCAGGTTGTAGTACTGGCGCACCGCCGGGTTCATGATGTGGACCACCACGTCGCCGAGGTCGATCAGCACCCACTCGCCCACTTGCTCGCCTTCCACGCCGACGATGTGGGCGCCGTTTTCCTTCACCTTTTCCTGCACGTTGTTGGACAAGGCGCGGGTTTGGCGGCCGGAATCCGCACTGGCGAATACCATGCAGTCGGTCATGCTGGTGAGCTTGGATACGTCCAGGGCGACGATGTCCTTGGCCTTGATGTCTTCCAGGGCGTCGATGACGAGTTGTTTCAATTGATCTACGGTCATGCTGCTTTCTACAAATAAAGGTGGTTCGAGCGAATATAGTCCAGAACCGCGTCCGGGAGCAAATAGCGCGGGTTTTTCCCCGCCGCGGTCATGAGGCGGATGCGGGTGGCGGAAATATCCAGGCGGGTGGTTTCCTGTACGGCGATTTTTCCCGCCGGCAGGGCGGCCAGTTCCGCGGCGTCGCAGCAGCAGCGGCTTTGCCATTCCCCGCGCAATTCGGCGGGCATCTTCTCCGCCCAACTGTCCATG
>JAGUYQ010000161.1 GCA_020061285.1 Betaproteobacteria bacterium | reverse complement strand
GGTGTTGGCCAGCAGGGCCAGGGCCACGTTGCCGCCGGCCAATCGCTCGGCCATGATGCCCGAGCCCACCACCGTAGCGAGCAGAAAAGCCGTTCCCAGCCCCTCCGCCACGGAGCGGCGAGCGAGGCTCATGGCTTGGCTTCTCCGATTTCCCGCACCGCCTTCTCCAACTTCAAGCGGTCCAGCTTGTCGAAGGGCAGGTTGACGAACAATTGCACGCGGGTGGAAATCTCCTTGAACACCTTTTCGAACAGGCGCCGCTTGGCCTCGTCGCCGCCCTCGAAGCCCACCGGGTCCTCGAACCCCCAGTGGGCGGTGATGGGCTGGCCGGGCCATACCGGGCACACCTCGCCGGCCGCCTTGTCGCACACGGTGAAGACGAAATCCAGCTCCGGCGCGCCGGGCTGGGCGAACTCGTCCCAGGACTTGCTGCGCAGCCCTTCCGTGGGAAAACCGTGGGCGTCCAGCACCTGAAGGGTAAAGGGATTCACCGCCCCGGCCGGGTGGCTGCCCGCGCTGTGGGCATGGAAGCGGGCTGCACCGAAGCGCCGCAGCAATACCTCGGCCATGATGCTGCGGGCCGAATTGCCGGTGCACAGAAACAACACATTGAAAATCTTATTATCCATCATCGGTCCTTAGGTTCGTTATGACGCCTTGTCACGATATTCATTTGTCGTTGCATATATATGACACATCGAATATAAAACGGCAAAAAAATTTCAGGCGCAGCACTTGAGGGGGCGGTCGGGCATCCCCGCCAACCGTTGCCGATCCTGATCCGCCTGCCCCCCGCCCATCCCCTGGGCCATCAATTCGAGTACACGGGCAGCCCACAACGGAAGCTGGGGATGCAGGCGGTAATACACCCAGGTTCCCTCCTTGCGCATCGCCAGCACCTCCGCCTCCCGCATTACCGCCAGATGCCGCGATACCTTGGGCTGGACCAGGTCCAGGGCGAAGGACAACTCGCACACGCACAATTCGCCCTCGCCGAGAATCAGCGCCAGCAGACGCCGACGCGTTTCGTCGGACAGCACGTCGAAAAAAACCTGAGTTTCAAGCATGGGCCATTATATGCGTCATATCGAATATATTGCAAGCGTCACATGATGGACTGGCTGGCCTCGGTCACGATGTCGCGCAGCAGCGTGTCCACCGCCTTCAGGGTTTCCTTGGTCCTGCCCTTGCTCGCCTGCACCGGGGGCTGGCGGTAGGACAGATAGGTGGTGCGGGGGTCGCCGGGCAGGGTGTAAACGGCGATGGTGTAGGGGCAATAGACGATGTTGTGGGGATCGGCTTCCATCATCTTGCGGGACACCACCGCGCTACAGAACTCCAGCACCTCCGCCGTGCCGTAAACGGCGCCGCCGAGGCCGGCTTCCTTGCCGGTGCGCTCCAGCATGTTGCCCACGTGGGAGACGTTGTTGACGATCATGCCACGGTTGGTGATGGCGGTTTCCACGGCCTCACGGGCCGGCTTGAATTCCGATTTGACCTTGAGGGTGAACCGGTCACCCGCCTGGGCGGCTGTCGCCACCATTGCACAGACGGCCAGGAGCAGCCACTTCCCATGAATTCCCATCGTTCTCTCCTCGCTGTTGACTGAAGGCAAAACCTTAACAAACAACCGCCATCCTGGCTACAATGTCCGACACCATGAACGCCGTCAAACCCCGCCTGCGCATCCAGTTCGGCCACGCCATCGCCATCGGCCCCGGCAAGGCGGAGTTGCTCGAACTCATCGCCGAGACCGGCTCCATCTCTTCCGCCGCCCGGCGCATGGCCATGAGCTACCGCCGCGCCTGGCTGCTGGTGGACACCATGAACCAGTGTTTCGACGCTCCCCTGGTGGAGACGGCCGCCGGCGGCAAGGGCGGCGGCGGCGCGCGCATCACCGACCTGGGCCGGGAAGTGCTGGCCCGCTACCGCGCCATCCTGCAAAAGTGCACCGAGGCGGCGGTGGACGATTTCGCTTTCCTCGATAGCCACCTCGCCCCAGCTCCTCCCGAGAACCCACACTAATGAAATAGTTGACCACCCTGGTGCATCGGCACTACAGTGGTGCCGCGTTATATGCGCCAGGATATATCGATTGCATAGCGCCTGCATCATTTAGGCAATTGAAATAATTTAGATAACCTAGAAAATCTCGCCGTTGGCACGGCTATTGCGAAGCATCGGGCGGGAAGTTTTTCACCCAGCGTTATATCCACTCATATATAGAACAACCCAAGGAGCAGATATGCTAACCAGCGCCCGCAACCAGTTCCAAGGCACCGTTTCCGCCATCAAGGCCGGCCCCGTCAACGCGGAAGTCGATATCACCGTCGGCGACGACACCCTCGCCGCCGTCGTCACCCACGACAGCGTGGTCAACCTGGGCCTCAAGATCGGCGCCGAGGCCTATGCCATGGTCAAGGCCAGTTGGGTGATCATCGCCCCGGAAAACGGCGGCATGCGCTTCTCCACCCGCAACCGCCTGTGCGGCAAGATCACTCAGGTGATCAAGGGCATGGTCAACAGCGAAGTGCTGCTGGCCCTGGACGGCGGCAGCGAAGTCAGCGCCATCGTCACCAACGAAAGCGTCGTCGGCCTCGGCTTGGCCGAAGGGGTGCGCGCTTGCGCCCTGTTCAAGGCCACCAGCGTCATCCTCGGCGTCAAGGCCTGAATTTCCCAACCACTTTAAGGAGCACCCCATGAAACGTATCCCCCTTCTTCTCGCCACCCTCCTCGCCGCCCTGCCGGCCCTGGCCGACGAGGTGCAGGTGGCCGTGGCCGCCAACTTTACCGCGCCGATGCAGAAAATCGCCGCCGACTTCGAGAAGGACACCGGCCACAAGGCCCTGCTGTCCTTCGGCTCCACCGGCAAGCTGTACAGCCAGATCAAGAACGGCGCCCCCTTCGAAATGCTGCTGGCGGCGGACGACGAAACCCCAGCCAAGATGGAAAAGGAAGGCCTGACCGCACCGAACACCCGCCTCACCTACGCCATCGGCAAGCTGGTCCTGTGGAGCGCCCAACCCGGCCTGGTTGACGGCAAGGGCGCGGTGCTGAAGAAAGGCGCCTTCGCCCACCTCGCCCTGGCCAACCCCAAGCTGGCCCCCTACGGCGCCGCCGCCATGGAGGCCATGACCAAGCTGGGCGTGGCCGAATCCCTGCAAGGCAAATTCGTCCAGGGGGAAAACATCGGCCAGACCTACCAGTTCGTCCAATCCGGCAACGCCGAACTGGGCTTCGTCGCCTTGTCCCAAGTGTATAAAGACGGCAAGATAAGCAGCGGCTCCGCCTGGATCGTGCCCGGCAGCATGTACACGCCCATCCGCCAGGACGCGGTGATCCTCGCCAGCGGCAAGGGCAAGGCCGCCGCCGACGCACTGCTGAAGTACCTCAAGGGCGACAAGGCCAAGGCCGTGATCAAGTCCTACGGCTACGACATCTGAGCCAACCCGACCGTACAGGGAAACCATGTTCTTGACCGACAACGATCTTTCCGCCGTCCTCCTCACCTTGCGCCTGGCGGGCCTCACCACGGTGCTGCTGCTCCTGGTGGGGACGCCCATCGCCTGGTGGCTGGCGCGGAGCCGTTCGGTTTTCAAGGGGCCCCTCGCGGCCCTGGTTTCCCTGCCCCTGGTGCTGCCCCCGTCGGTGCTGGGTTTTTACCTGCTGGTGGCCATGGGCCCCCACGGACCCATCGGCCACCTCACCGAATCCCTGGGGCTGGGACGCCTGCCCTTCACCTTTCCCGGCCTGGTGGTGGCGTCGGTGATTTATTCCCTCCCCTTCGTGGTGCAGCCGGTGCAGAACGCCTTCGAGGCCATCGGCGAGCGCCCCCTGGAAGCGGCCGCCACCCTGCGGGCCGGGCCGTGGGATACCTTTTTCCACGTGGTTTTGCCCCTCGCCCGTCCCGGCCTAGTCACCGGCGCCATCCTCGGCTTCGCCCACACCGTGGGGGAATTCGGCGTGGTGCTGATGATCGGCGGCAACATCCCGGACAAGACACGGGTCCTGTCGGTGGCCGTCTACGATCACGTGGAAGCCATGGAATACGCCGCCGCCCACCAGCTCGCGGCGGGTATGCTGGTGTTCTCCTTCCTGGTGCTGATGACGGTCTATGCCCTCAACCCGTCGCGGAAAAAATCATGAACGCCGCCGAGAACCTGATCCGCGCCCGTTTCAAGCTGGATTTCCCCGGCTTTTCCCTGGACGTTGACCTGGAGCTGCCCGGCCACGGCATCACCGCCCTCTTCGGCCACTCGGGCTCGGGCAAGACCACCCTGCTGCGCTGCGTCGCCGGCCTGGAGCGGGCGGGCAGCGGCTACCTGGCGGTGAACGGCGCCCTCTGGCAGGACGACGCCCGCAGCCTGTTCCTCCCCACCCACCGCCGCCCCCTGGGCTACGTTTTCCAGGAGGCGAGCCTGTTTCCCCACCTGAGCGTCCGGCAGAACCTGGATTTCGGCCTGCACCGCGTGCCGCAGGGCGAGCGGCAGGTCGAGGCGGAGCATGTGATCGAACTGCTGGGCATCGGCCATCTCCTGCAACGCCGCCCCGATACCCTGTCCGGCGGCGAGCGCCAGCGGGTAGGCATCGCCCGGGCCCTGTTCACCAGCCCGCGCCTGCTGCTGATGGACGAGCCCCTGGCGGCCCTGGACGCGCCGCGCAAGGCGGAAATCCTGCCCTACCTGGAACGCCTGCACCGGGAGCTGTCCATTCCGGTGCTCTACGTCAGCCACTCCCC
>JAGUYQ010000037.1 GCA_020061285.1 Betaproteobacteria bacterium | reverse complement strand
GGAAACCCTGGACGCCAACTGCGCCGAGTTCGGCGTCACCGAATTCAGGATGGGGGATATGCGCCAGGGCATCGTTCACGTCATCGGCCCCGAGCAGGGGGCGACCCTGCCCGGCATGACGGTGGTGTGCGGCGATTCCCACACCAGCACCCACGGGGCCTTCGCCGCCCTGGCCCACGGCATCGGCACCTCCGAGGTGGAGCACGTGCTCGCCACCCAGTGCCTGCTGCAGAAGAAATCCAAGGCCATGCTGGTGAAGGTGGAAGGGGCCCTGGGCAAGGGCGTCACCGCCAAGGACGTGGCGTTGGCTGTCATCGGCAGGATCGGCACCGCCGGCGGCACCGGCTACGCCATCGAGTTCGCCGGCAGCGCCATCCGCGGCCTGTCCATGGAGGGGCGCATGACCCTGTGCAACATGGCCATCGAGGGTGGCGCACGGGCCGGCATGGTGGCGGTGGACGACACCACCATCGACTACGTCAAGGGCCGTCCCTTCGCTCCCCAGGGAGACCAGTGGGACAAGGCCGTGGCCTACTGGCGCACCCTGAAGAGCGACGACGGCGCCAGGTTCGACGCGGTGGTGGAGCTGAACGCCGCCGCCATCAAGCCCCACGTGACCTGGGGGACGTCCCCCGAGATGGTGACCACCATCGACGGCACTGTGCCCGATCCGAAGAAGGAAGCGGACCCGGTGAAGCGCAGCGGCATCGAGCGGGCCTTGGAGTACATGGGGCTGGCAGCCAACACGCCGATCAACCAGATCAAGGTGGACAAGGTGTTCATCGGTTCCTGCACCAATTCCCGCATCGAGGACTTGCGGGCCGCCGCCGTGGTGGCCAAGGGGCGGCACAAGGCCGACAGCGTCAAGCAGGTGCTGGTGGTGCCGGGCTCCGGCCTGGTGAAGCAGCAGGCCGAGGCCGAGGGCCTGGACAAGATTTTCATCGCCGCCGGCTTCGAGTGGCGGGCGCCGGGCTGTTCCATGTGCCTGGCCATGAACGACGACCGGCTGGAGCCGGGGGAGCGTTGCGCCTCCACCTCCAACCGCAACTTCGAGGGGCGCCAGGGAGCGGGGAGCCGCACCCACCTGGTGAGTCCGGCCATGGCGGCCGCGGCGGCTATCGCCGGGCGGTTCGTGGATGTGCGTGAAATCCTGTAACGGAGGAAAAGCTATGCAAGCCAAGAAATTATTGCTGGTGATCGCCGCCTTGGCGGCGGGTTTGGCCCTGGCCGGTTGCAATACCGTGCAGGGCGTGGGCAAGGATATCAAGAAGGGTGGCGAGGCCATCGAGAAGTCTGCGAAGTGAGGCGGTCATGAGCATGAAAAAAAAGCTGATCGCGTTGGTGGTGGTGAAGGTGGTGTTGCTCGCCGCCATCGCCGTGGGCGTGATGCTGTGGATCGACGGCGGCAAGCACGGCGGCAACGTGGCCGTGGCAGCCCAGAAGGCGCAGTGATGGACAAGTTCGTACGCCTGGAAGGCCTGGTGGCGCCCCTCGACCGCGCCAATGTGGATACCGACGCCATCATCCCGAAGCAGTTCCTCAAGTCCATCAAGCGCAGCGGCTTCGGCCCCAACGCCTTCGACGAGTGGCGTTACATGGACCGGGGCGAGCCGGGAATGGACAACAGCAAGCGTCCGTTGAACCCGAATTTCGTTCTCAACCAGTCCCGCTACCAGGGTGCGAGCGTGCTGCTGGCGCGGGAGAACTTCGGCTGCGGTTCGAGCCGCGAGCATGCGCCGTGGGCCCTGCTGGATTATGGCTTCCGGGTGGTCATCGCCCCCAGCTTTGCCGATATCTTTTTCAATAACTGTTTCAAGAACGGCATCCTGCCCATCGTGCTGCCTGCCGAGGCGGTGGATCGCCTGTTCAAGGAAACCGAGGCCCAGGAGGGCTATCGCCTGACGGTGGACTTGGCGGCCCAGAGCGTGACCACGCCCTTCGGCCAGAGCTTCGCCTTCGAGGTGGACCCCTTCCGCAAGGAATGCCTGCTCAATGGCTGGGACGACATCGGCCTGACCCTGCGCCACGCCGACAAGATCAAGGCCTACGAGGAAAAGCGCCGCCACGCCGAGCCGTGGCTGTTTGTTTAATCAAGGAAACCAAGAATGAAAATCGCGGTATTGCCCGGTGACGGCATCGGGCCGGAAATCGTCGCTCAGGCGGTGAAGGTGTTGAAAGCCCTGTCCACCGACGGGCTGAAAGTGGAAATGGAAGAGGCGCCCATCGGCGGTGCCGGTTACGACGCGGCGGGCGATCCTTTGCCGGAAGCCACCCTCAAGCTGGCGCAGGAAGCCGACGCCGTGCTGCTGGGTGCCGTAGGTGGCCCCCGCTACGACACCCTGGACCGTCCCCTGCGCCCCGAGCGCGGCCTGCTGCGCATCCGCAAGGAGCTCAATCTCTTCGCCAACCTGCGCCCGGCACTGATGTACGCCGAGCTGGCGTCCGCTTCGACCCTCAAGCCCGAAGTGGTTTCCGGCCTGGATATCATGATCGTGCGCGAACTCACCGGCGATATCTACTTCGGCCAGCCTCGCGGCATCGAAACCCGCGGCGGCGAGCGCGTAGGCTTCAACACCATGGTCTATTCCGAGTCGGAAGTGCGCCGGGTGGCGGAGGTGGCCTTCGGTATCGCCATGAAGCGCAACAAGAAGCTGTGCTCGGTGGAGAAGGCCAATGTGCTGGAATGTTCCGAGCTGTGGAAGGAAGTGGTGATCGAGGTGTCGAAGCAGCACCCCGAGGTGGAGTTGTCCCACATGTACGTGGACAACGCCGCCATGCAGTTGGTGCGCAACCCCAAGCAGTTCGACGTGATCGTCACCGGCAACATCTTCGGCGACATCCTGTCCGACGAGGCCTCCATGCTCACCGGCTCCATCGGCATGCTGCCCTCCGCCTCCCTGGACCGGAACAACAAGGGCATGTACGAGCCCATCCACGGTTCGGCGCCGGATATCGCCGGCAAGGACGTGGCCAATCCTCTGGCCACCATCCTGTCGGTGTCCATGATGCTGCGCTACACCTTCGGCCAGGAAGCGGCGGCCAAGCGTATCGAGAGCGCGGTGGAGAAGGTGCTGGCCCAGGGCTACCGCACCGCCGACATTTATACCGAGGGCACGCGGAAAGTGTCGTGCTCCGGCATGGGTGAGGCGGTTGTCGCTGCGCTCTAGCCCCTTCACAAACAGTTAATTCGAGGTGCGAAAATGATGAAAGTTGGTTTCGTAGGCTGGCGCGGCATGGTGGGTTCCGTGCTGATGCAGCGGATGCGCGAGGAGCGCGATTTTGACGTCATCGAGCCGGTGTTCTTCACTACCTCCAACGTCGGCGGCAAGGGGCCGGATGTCGGCAAGGACGTGCCGCCTCTCAAGGACGCCAAGAGCATCGACGAGCTGAAGGCCATGGACGCCATCATTTCCTGCCAGGGCGGCGACTACACCAAGGAGGTCTACGGCGACCTCCGCGCCGCCGGCTGGAACGGCTACTGGATCGACGCCGCCTCCACCCTGCGGATGAAGGACGACGCGATCATCATCCTTGATCCGGTGAACAAGAACGTCATCCGGGACGGTCTGTCCAAGGGCATCAAAACCTATGTCGGCGGCAACTGCACCGTCTCCCTGATGCTGATGGCCATCGGCGGCCTGTTCGACAAGGGCCTGATCGAGTGGATCAGCCCCATGACCTACCAGGCCGCTTCCGGCGCCGGTGCCCGCAACATGCGCGAGCTGATCCAGCAGATGGGCGCCGTCAACGGCGAGGTGAAGGCCCTGGTGGACGATCCGGCCTCGGCGATTCTCGAAATCGACAAGAAGGTGGCCGATTTCATCCGCTCCGACCGCTATCCCCTGGATGCCTGGCCCGTTCCCCTGGCCGGCTCCCTCATCCCGTGGATCGACGTCCAGCTCGAATCCGGCCAGAGCAAGGAAGAGTGGAAGGCCCAGGTGGAGTGCAACAAGATTCTCGGCCGCAGCGGCAACCCGGTTCCCATCGACGGCCTCTGCGTGCGCATCGGCGCCATGCGCTGCCACAGCCAGGCGCTGACCATCAAGATGACCCAGGACGTGCCTCTGGATGAAATCCACGGCATCATCGCCGCCCACAACGACTGGGTGAAGGTGGTGCCCAACGACCGTGAGATCACCATGAAGGAACTGACGCCTGCCGCCGTTACCGGCACCCTGACGGTGCCCGTGGGTCGCATGCGCAAGCTGACCATGGGGCCCCAGTACCTGTCCGCCTTCACCGTCGGCGACCAGTTGCTGTGGGGGGCCGCCGAACCCCTGCGTCGCATGCTGCGCATCCTGGGGGAAAAGTAACAAAAGGGGTTTGACAAAGCCGCCGAATATCTCCATAATCTGCGGCTTTGTTTCGGTGGGGTTCCCGAGCGGTCAAAGGGATCAGACTGTAAATCTGACGGCTCTGCCTTCGAAGGTTCGAATCCTTCCCCCACCACCAAGGTATTTTGGTTTAAAGGCGAAGGGGCGCGATTGGCGCCTCGCGAGTTGGGTCTTTAAGCATGCGGGTGTAGCTCAATGGTAGAGCAGAAGCCTTCCAAGCTTATGACGAGGGTTCGATTCCCTTCACCCGCTCCAGTTTGTGTTTTAGTAATGTAGCGATTTGAAGGCCTATGTAGCTCAGTGGTAGAGCACTCCCTTGGTAAGGGAGAGGTCGGCAGTTCAATCCTGCCCATAGGCACCACCGATTCTTGGAAACGCGAAGAGGGAAAAATCATGGCAAAAGGCAAGTTTGAGCGGACGAAACCGCACGTAAACGTGGGCACGATTGGTCACGTTGACCATGGCAAGACCACTCTGACGG
>JAGUYQ010000030.1 GCA_020061285.1 Betaproteobacteria bacterium | reverse complement strand
CCACCATGGCGGCGCTGATGGCGTCCGCCTGGCGCTGAAGCTGGGCCTGGAGGCGCTCCAGGCGCCGCTTGGCGATTTCCGGGGTGACGTCGTTGTCCAGTTCCGCCGCCGGGGTGCCGGGGCGGGGACTGAAGATGAAGCTGAAGCTGGCGTCGAAGTTCACCTCTTCCACCAGCTTGAGGGTGGCCTCGAAGTCGGCCTCGCTCTCGCCGGGAAAGCCGACGATGAAATCGGAGGCGACGGAAATATCCGGCCGCGCCTGGCGCAGCTTGCGGATGATGGATTTGTACTCCAGGGTGGTGTAACCCCGGCGCATGGCGGCCAGGATGCGGTCCGAACCCGACTGCACCGGCAGGTGCAGATGGTTGCACAGTTTGGGGATGGCGGCGAAGGCGTCGATCAGGCTCTGGCCGAATTCCATGGGGTGCGAGGTGGTGAAGCGCAGGCGCTCGATGCCCGGCACTTCGGCCAGATAGTGGAGCAGCAAGGCCAAGTCGGCGCTGCCGCCGTCGTGCGTCTCGCCCCGGTAGGCGTTGACGTTCTGGCCCAGGAGGGTGATTTCCTTCACTCCCTTTTCCGCCAGTTGCACCGCCTCGGCGATGACGTCGTCGAAGGGCCGGGACACCTCGGCGCCGCGGGTATAGGGCACGATGCAGTAGGTGCAGTACTTGCTGCACCCTTCCATCGCCGAAACGTAGGCGCTGGCCCCTTCCACCTTGGCATCGGGCAGGTGGTCGAATTTCTCGATCTCGGGGAAGGACACGTCCACCTGGGCGCGGCCGGAGGAACGGCGGGCCCGCACCAGTTCCGGCAGGCGATGCAGGGTCTGGGGGCCGAACACCACGTCCACGTAGGGGGCGCGGGCGATGATGGCGTCCCCCTCCTGGCTCGCCACGCAGCCGCCGACGCCGATGAGGAGATTGGGGTTGTCGCGCTTCAACTGCCGGATCCGCCCCAGCTCGCTGAACACCTTCTCCTGGGCTTTTTCCCGCACGGAACAGGTGTTGAGGAGGATGACGTCCGCTTCCTCGGCCTTGTCGGTGGCTTCCATGCCTTCCGCCGCGGCGAGGACGTCGGCCATCTTGGCCGAGTCGTACTCGTTCATCTGGCAACCGAAGGTTTTGATGAAGACCTTGGGCGCCACGCTATTGACTCGCGGCCTGCCGGGCGGCGGCCTCCTCTTCCGGGGTCAGGAGCCACAACTGCATCAGGTCGCCCTGCATATCCAGCTTGTACAGCACATAGCCGCTTTCCTGGAGCGCGACGGGAAGGATCATCAGATTGTTGCGGTCGTAGATGCGCAATCCTGGCGCGGCATGGTACGCCTGGTCGCCGATGGTCAGGGAAGGGTAATCGTTGCTTTTCAGTTCGCCGAACCGGGCGTCCGGCGGCAGAATCCGCCCGGCCAGGGAAGGCAGGGGAGCGCAAAACAACAGAAGCAGCAGAAGGGAACGAATAAGTCGCATAACCGGACCGGGAAGGCCCGGCGCGGCAAGGCCGCGCCGGGGGAATCTGGTGGTGATAGGTGGACTTGAACCACCGACCCCAGCATTATGAGTGCTGTGCTCTAACCAACTGAGCTATATCACCCTGTTCAGAAGGGATGCGATTTTGGGCTTTTGACACTTTTTTGTCAAGCCCCGCCGGGGTCAGACGTTGAACAGGAAATTCATCACGTCGCCATCCTGCACCACGTATTCCTTGCCTTCGGAACGCATCTTGCCGGCTTCCTTCGCTCCCTGTTCACCCTTGAAGGCAATGAAGTCCGCATAGCTGATGGTTTGGGCGCGGATGAAGCCCTTCTCGAAGTCGGTGTGGATCACCCCGGCGGCCTGGGGGGCGGTGGCGCCCACGCGCACGGTCCAGGCGCGGACTTCCTTCACCCCGGCGGTGAAATAGGTTTGCAAGCCGAGAAGGCTGTAGGCGGCGCGGATCACCCGGTTCAGGCCCGGCTCGTCCAGGCCCATGTCGGCGAGGAACATCTTTTTCTCTTCGGCGTCCAGGTCGGCGATCTCCGCTTCCATGGCGGCGCTGATCGCCACCACCGGAGCGCCCTCGGCGGCGGCGAATTCCTTCACCTTGTCCAGCAAGGGATTGTCGCCGAAGCCGTCCTCGCTGACGTTGGCCACGTACATGGTGGGCTTCACCGTCAGCAGGAAGAGGGGCTTGAGCAGGTCCAGTTCCTCGGCGGCCAAGCCCATGCTGCGCACCGGCTTGGCCTGGTCGAGATGCGCCTTGACCTTCTCCAGCACCGCCACCAGCCGCGCCGCCTCCTTGTCGCCGCCGGACTTGGCGGTCTTGGAATAGCGGGCGATGCCCTTGTCCACGGCGGTGAGGTCGGCCAGGGCCAACTCGGTGTTGATCACCTCGATGTCGGCGATGGGGTCCACCTTGCCCGCCACGTGGACCACGTTGTCGTTCTCGAAGCAGCGCACCACGTGGGCGATGGCGTCGGTCTCGCGGATGTTGGCGAGGAACTGGTTGCCCAGGCCCTCGCCCTTGGAGGCCCCCGCCACCAGGCCGGCGATATCCACGAATTCGACGATGGCGTGCTGCACTTTCTGGGGCTTGACGATTTCCGCCAAGGCGTCGATGCGCGGGTCCGGCACCTCGACGATGCCCACGTTGGGCTCGATGGTGCAGAAGGGATAGTTCTCCGCGGCGATGCCCGCCTCGGTGATGGCGTTAAACAGGGTGGATTTGCCCACGTTGGGCAGGCCGACGATTCCGCATTTCATATTACGTATCCTTTTCCTTGGTATGCAGCCGGTGCATGGCGCCGGCAAAATCGCCCCGGACCAGGGGGCCCACCACCGTCAAGGCCTGCTCCAGGGCGTCGCCGATGGCCTCGGTTTCCTCCTTGCGCGGCGGATGGAGGACGAAATCCGCCACCCTGGCCCGGT
>JAGUYQ010000243.1 GCA_020061285.1 Betaproteobacteria bacterium | reverse complement strand
CCTGGGTGCGGCTGGAAACCACGTCATCCAGCCCGGGAATGGCGGCGCAGCCGCCGGCAAGGAGAATGTGGTCCACTTGGTTGTACTGGGTCGAGGAGAAGAAAAATTGCAATGCCCGCGCCACTTCCAGGGACAGGGTGTCGGTAAAGGGCTGCAACACCTCGCCGTCGTAATTTTCCGGCAGGCCCCCCTGTTTTTTTGCCAACTCGGCTTCCTCGAGGGAGAGGCTGAAGCGGCGCTGGATTTCCTGGGTCAACTGGTCGCCGCCGAAGGCCTGCTCCCGCATGTATACCGACTGGTTGTTGTGGAGCACGAGCAAGTGCATGGTCGTGGCGCCGATATCCACCACCGCGATGGTCTGGTCCTGGCCGCCGCCGGGTAATTGGCGGGCGACGAGGTCGTAGGCGGTCTGGGTGGCGAAGGATTCCACGTCCATGATCAGCGCCTTCAAACCGGCGCTTTCCGCCACGGCAACGCGGTCCTCGACCTTCTCCTTGCGGGAGGCGGCGATGAGCACTTCCACTTCGTCGGGGATGTTGGGGGCGGGGCCGATGACCTGGAAATCCAGGTTGACCTCGTCGAGGGCGAAGGGAATGTACTGGTTGGCTTCCGCTTCCACCTGGGTTTCCAGTTCCTGCTCCCGCAGGGCGGCTGGCACGATGATCTTCTTGGTGATGACCGACGACGACGGCAAGGCCATGGCCACATTCTTGATTTTGGTGTCCATTTGCAGCCACGCCTGCTTGAGGGCAACGCTGACGGCTTCCAGGTTGGTGATGTTGCCGTCCGTCACCGCATCCTTCGGCAGGGATTTGATGGCGTAGCGCTCCACCCGGTAAAGCGCTTTACCCGTGTCGGCGAGCTCGACCAGCTTGACGGCGGAGGAGCTGATATCCACGCCGATCAAGGGGGGCGCCTTGGCTTGCAGGAAGTCCAGGTTGAAATCGAACTGCAAGAATTTTCCCTTTCAACAGGCCTGGTTAGGCGATGTATGAATAATTTACATTAGATGCTAGCAACAACTATAAAACTAGTAAAGTTATTTTAATTGTTATCGTGGCCGGACGAAGATGCGCCTATAATTGCGGGCTACTTCATTCTAGATTTCGAGTATTCGGAAAACCGCGATATGTCCTTGCGATGGTGGCAATACCTGCTGCTGGCGGCAGTGGCAGCAATCCTTTCCGCCGGACTGTTGGCGGCGCTGGCCGCCGTGATGGTCTACCCTAAACTGCCTTCTCTCGAAGCCCTGACCGATTATCACCCCAAGATGCCCCTGCGGATATACACCGCTGACGGCGCCTTGATCGGCGAATTCGGCGAGGAGCGGCGGGCGGTGGTGAAAATGAAAGACGTTCCCCCGGTGTTGAGCCAGGCGATCCTGGCCGCCGAGGATGAGCGCTTCTATCAACATGGCGGCGTCGATTATCTCGGCGTGGTACGGGCGGCCCTGAACAACCTGGTTTCCGGGGGGGCGAAGGAAGGGGCCAGCACCATCACCATGCAGGTGGCGCGCAATTTCTTCCTCACACCGGAAAAGACCCTGACCCGCAAGTTCAGCGAGGCCATGCTGGCGCTCAAGATCGAGCACAACCTGAGCAAGAACCAGATTCTCGAACTGTACATCAACCAGATATACCTCGGCCAAAGGGCCTATGGTTTTGCCTCGGCGGCGCAGATTTACTTCGGCAAGCCCCTGGACAAGTTGACGGTGGCGGAAGCCGCCATGCTGGCCGGCCTGCCCAAGGCACCGTCCCGCTACAACCCGGTGGTCAATCCTAAGCGGGCGAAGGCCCGGCAGAATTACGTGCTGGGGCGGATGCGCGATCTTCGTTACATCAATCAGGACCAGTATGAGGAAGCCATCAAGGAAGTCCTCAAGGTTCGTCATGCCCTCCAGTTTTCCGAAGTCAGCGCCGACTTCGTGGCGGAAATGGTACGCCAGATGATGTACGAGCGTTACCAGGATGCCATTTACAGCCAGGGTTTCACCGTCTACACCACCCTCCGCCGCTCAGACCAGGAGGCGGCAAACCAAGCCCTGTGGCGGGGCGTGATGGACTATGACCGGCGGCATGCCTACCGGGGCCCGGAAAAATTCCTCGATCTGCCCGTGGATGCGACGGAGCGCGAAGAGCTGATGGACGATACCCTGCAGGAGTCGGGGGAAATAAACGGCCTGATCCCGGCGGTGGTGCTGGAAGCGAAGCCCGGTCGCCTGACCGTCTACACCAGCGGGGGAGAGGTGGTCCAAGTGGCGGGGGATGGACTCAAATTCGCCCAGAAATTCCTCGGCGAATCCGTCCCGGAGAAAGCTCGTATCCGCCGTGGCGCGGTGATCCGCATCCAGCACGACGACAAGCTGGGCTGGCGCATCGGTGAACTGCCCCAGGTCGAAGCCGCGCTGGTGTCGGTCAATCCCCAGGACGGGGCGGTGCGGGCCCTGGTGGGGGGCTTCGATTTCGGGCGCAACAAGTTCAACCACATTACCCAGGCGTGGCGCCAGCCGGGCTCCAGCTTCAAGCCCTTTATTTATTCCGCGGCGCTGGAGAAGGGGTTTACGCCCGCCACGGTAATCAACGACGCCCCCATCGTGCTGGACGCCGCCGAAACCGGCGGCCAGGTTTGGGAGCCGAAAAATTTCGAGGGCGATTATTCCGGGCCCCTCCGTCTGCGCACTGCCTTGGCCAAGTCGAAAAACCTGGTGTCCATCCGTATCCTGCAAAGCATCACGCCGCAGTATGCCCAGGAATATATCGGCCGCTTCGGCTTCAGTCCGGAGCAGCATCCCCCCTATCTCACCATGGCCTTGGGCGCCGGTTCGGTGACCCCCTTGCAGATGGCCGCCGCCTATTCGATTTTCGCCAACGGCGGATACCAGGTGAAACCGTATTTCATCCAGAAAATTCTCGATTCCCGCGGTAAGGTCCTGGCCGAAGCCAAGCCCCTCAAGGCGGGCGAGGGGGCGGACCTGATGATCGACCCGCGTAACGCCTTCATCATGACCACCCTGTTGCGGGACGTGGTGAAATACGGCACCGGCGCCAAGGCCATGCAACTCGGGCGCAACGACTTGGCGGGGAAGACCGGCACCACCAACGATCAGGTGGATGCCTGGTTTTGCGGCTTCAATCCCGACCTGGTGACCGTGACCTGGATCGGCTTCGACAAGCCCCGCACCATGGGCGGCGCCGAAACCGGTGCCCAGGCGGCCCTGCCCATCTGGATGGGGTACATGGCCAGCGCCCTTGCCGGCGTGCCGGAAAAGCCCTTGGTGGTGCCGGACAAGGTATCGGTCATCAACATCAACCCGCAAACCGGAGTGCGGGTGTCCCAGGGCGGCATTCCCGAATATTTCTACGAAGAAAATCCTCCTGGCGATACGGCGACAGTGGTGGGGGGAGAGCGG
>JAGUYQ010000105.1 GCA_020061285.1 Betaproteobacteria bacterium | reverse complement strand
TGATCAGAATGGCGGCCACTCCCAGGAGCCAGATGCCGCTGTGGCCGGCGAGAAGTGTCTGGTTGGTGCGGTTGGCCGCCGCCAAGTAGGGAGTCAGGGGAATGGTGACATCTATGCCGCCGCGTAGTTCGCCCAGTTTATAGCCTTGGACGGCATGGCATTTCAGGCAGCCTTTTTCGGTGACGAAGGGCCGCATCATGCGTAGGTGCGGGGCGCCATCAAGGGGGGAGATTTCCCACACCTCTTTTTCACCCTTCTCCAGGCGCTTCAGCGCGGCTTGTTCCCAGGGGTCCGGCGAGTTGATCGGATTAAGGGGCTTGAGGCTGGTAATGCGCCCTTTTTCTCCCCGTGGTCCGGAAAAGCTCTGCATCTCCCGCAGCATATAGGCGGGGTTCATGAGGGTGAGCGCCTTGCCGGCGGTGGTGGTGATGTCCCGGTCAGGGAGGTGGGCGAGGTAGGGATTGGGTGGGGTCTTGTCGGAGGGGGGAACGTAAACCCCGCCGTGGGACGTGGCCCAGTTGCGGAAGGCGATATCCTTCGAGATGTAGGCGACGGCTTGTTGTGTCGCCAAGTCCATGCTTTGCTTGCGGCTGCTGCTGGTGCTCCAAGCCAGTGAGAGGGCGATGATGAGGGTCCATGCCAACAGGGCCAGCATGGTATTGCGGCGAATAGACGAGTGTTCCGGACGGTTGTTGGTCACGCCACCTCCCCTGCCAACCTAGGGTCAGCCATAAAGTACCAAGTATAGTCTAGGCGGACGGCCTTTTTTCCAGGCGCATGGACAGGTCCACGGCCTGGATATCCTTGGTCAGGGAGCCGACGGAGATGCGGTCCACGCCGGTTTGGGCGATGGCGGCGATGGTGCGCAGGGTGATGCCGCCGGAGGCTTCCAGTTCCGCCCGTCCCTGGGTGAGTTGCACCGCCTCCCGCATCACGCGCACGGGGAAGTTGTCGAGCAGGATCAAGGTGGCCCCGGCGTCCAGGGCTTGGCGCAGTTCCCGCAGGCTTTCCACCTCGATCTGGATCGGCGTCCCTTCCGGCGCGAGCTTGCGGGCCTGCTCCAGGGCCCGGCGGATGCCGCCGGCGGCCATGATGTGGTTTTCCTTGATCAGGATGCCGTCGTAGAGGCCGGTGCGCTGGTTTTCGCCGCCCCCCGTCTTGACCGCGTATTTCTGCGCCAGGCGCAGGCCGGGAAGGGTCTTGCGGGTGTCGAGGATTTTCGCCTTGCTGCCCTTGACCGCTTCCACGTAGCGCCGGGTGGCGGTGGCCGTGGCGGAGAGTGTTTGCAGGAAGTTGAGGGCGGGCCGCTCGGCGGTGAGCAGGGCACGGGCCGGGCCGCGTATTTCGCACAGCACCTGGCCCTCCCCGACGCAGGCGCCTTCTTCGGCGCACCAGTGGACTTCCACCGTGGGGCCCACCTGCCGGAAGCACTCCTCGAACCACGGCCCCCCGCAGAGAATGGCCTTTTGCCGCGACATCACGTGGGCGACGGCGGTTTTGTCGGCGGGAATGAGCTGGGCGGTGAGGTCGCCGGTGCCAGTGTCTTCCGCCAGGGCGGCGGCGACGTTGGCGCGGATGGTCTCGGTAAGGTCGGGGAGGGTCATGGGTGTGCGATTGTTGGGAGACGGGTACTGTGCTCAAGTTTAGCCCAAAATTCTTCGGGCCGGAGCTTGAAATCGGCGAGGGTTCCCCCACCTAGGGGATATTCGAACTTCTTGTTGCGAGGAAACGCCGATGCGCTTCGACAAACTGACCACCAAGTTCCAGCAGGCACTGTCCGACGCCCAGAGCTTGGCCGTGGGCCTGGACAACGCCTATATCGAGCCCCAGCACCTGCTGTTGGCCTTGTTGCAGCAGGAGGACGGCAGCACCGCCTCCCTGTTGCAGCGTGCCGGCGCCCAGGTGGGAGCCCTGAAGGACGCCCTGCGTCAAAGTATCGAACGCCTGCCCAAGGTGGAAGGCGCCGGCGGCGAGATATCCATTTCCCGCGACCTCAACAACCTCCTCAACCTCACCGACAAGGAAGCCCAGAAGCGGGGCGATGCCTTCATCGCCTCGGAAATGCTGCTGCTGGCGGCGATCCAGGACAAGGGCGAGGTGGCCCGCCTGCTGAAGGAGCATGGCGTCGGCAAGGAAGCCCTGGAACAGGCCGTCAACGCCGTCCGCGGCGGAGAGAACGTGCAGAACGCCGAAGCCGAGGGCCAGCGCGAAGCCCTGAAGAAATACACCCTGGACCTCACCGAGCGCGCCCGCCAGGGCAAGCTGGACCCGGTGATCGGCCGGGACGACGAAATCCGCCGCGCCATCCAGGTGCTCCAGCGCCGCACCAAGAACAACCCGGTGCTGATCGGCGAGCCCGGCGTGGGCAAGACCGCCATCGTCGAGGGCTTGGCCCAGCGCATCGTCAACGGCGAGGTGCCGGAAACCCTGAAGAACAAGCGCGTCCTGGTGCTGGACATGGCCGGCCTGCTGGCCGGGGCCAAGTACCGGGGCGAGTTCGAGGAACGGCTGAAATCGGTGCTGAAGGAAGTGGCCCAGGACGAGGGCCGCATCATCCTCTTCATCGACGAGCTTCATACCATGGTGGGGGCGGGCAAGGCGGAGGGCGCCATCGACGCCGGCAACATGCTCAAGCCGGCCCTGGCCCGGGGGGAGTTGCACTGCATCGGCGCCACCACCCTGGACGAGTTCCGCAAATACATCGAGAAGGACGCCGCCCTGGAGCGGCGCTTCCAGAAGGTGCTGGTGGACGAGCCTAGCGTCGAGGACACCATCGCCATCCTGCGCGGCTTGCAGGAGAAATACGAGTTGCACCACGGCGTGGAGATCACCGACCCGGCCATCGTCGCCGCGGCGGAACTGTCCCACCGCTACATCACCGACCGTTTTCTGCCGGACAAGGCCATCGACCTCATCGACGAGGCGGCGGCGCGGATCAAGATGGAAATCGACTCCAAGCCGGAGGAGATGGATAAGCTGGAGCGCCGCCTGATCCAGCTCAAGATCGAGCGCGAAGCGGTGAAGAAGGAAAAGGACGAGGCGTCGAAGAAGCGTCTCGGCCTGATCGAGGACGAGATCGCCAAACTGGAGAAGGAATTCGCCGACCTGGAGGAAATCTGGAAGGCGGAAAAGGCCCAGGTGCAAGGCAGCCAGCACATCAAGGAGGAACTCGACCAGCTCAAGGTGGCCATGGAAGACGCCAAGCGCCGCGGCGACTGGCAGAAGGTATCGGAAATCCAGTACGGCAAGATTCCCCAACTGGAGGCCCAGCTCAAGCACGCCGACAGCGCCGAGGTGCCCGCCGTCCAGCACCGGTTGCTGCGCACCCAGGTGGGGGCGGAGGAGATCGCTGAGGTGGTGTCCCGTGCCACCGGCATCCCCGTATCCAAGATGATGGAAGGGGAGCGGGACAAGCTGCTGAAGATGGAAGACAAGCTCCACGAGCGGGTGGTGGGCCAGGACGAGGCCGTGCGGCTGGTGGCCGACGCCATTCGCCGTTCCCGCGCCGGCCTCTCCGACCCCAACCGGCCCTACGGCTCCTTCCTTTTCCTCGGCCCCACCGGCGTCGGCAAGACCGAGTTGTGCAAGGCCCTGGCTGGCTTCCTGTTCGATTCGGAAGAGCACCTGATCCGCATCGACATGAGCGAGTTCATGGAGAAGCACTCCGTGGCCCGCCTCATCGGCGCGCCTCCCGGCTACGTGGGTTACGAGGAGGGCGGCTACCTGACGGAAGCCGTGCGCCGCAAGCCTTACAGCGTCATCCTTCTGGACGAGGTGGAAAAGGCCCATCCTGACGTGTTCAACGTCCTATTGCAGGTGCTGGACGACGGCCGCATGACCGACGGCCAGGGCCGCACCGTGGACTTCAAGAACACCGTGGTGGTGATGACCTCCAACCTGGGCTCACAGCACATCCAGTCCCTCGCCGGAGAGCCTTACGAGACGGTCAAGGCGGCGGTGCTGGACGACGTGAAGAACTATTTCCGCCCCGAGTTCATCAACCGCATCGACGAGGTGGTGGTGTTCCACGCCTTGGGCAGCGAGCACATCCGTTCCATCGCCCGCATCCAGCTCCGTTACCTGGACGAGCGGCTGGCCCGCATGGACATGAAGCTGGAGGTTTCCGACGCCGCCCTGGACGAACTCGCCACCGCTGGCTTCGACCCGGTCTACGGCGCCAGGCCCCTGAAGCGGGCCATCCAGGCCAACCTGGAGAACCCCCTGGCGAGGGAAATCCTCGCCGGCAAGTTCGCCGCCAAGGACACCATCCGGGTGGATTACCGGGGAGGGGTGTTCGTGTTCGAGAAGGAATAATCGATTACCGGTGAAAGAAAAAGGGCCTGCGATTCGCAGGCCCTTTTTGTTGATGCACCTGCTCTTGCTATGACAGTCATGGCTTGGTTTCACATGGGCCGGGCTATGTAAGTACGGCGCTCTTTGACGCAATGCAATCCATCAGGTCGTGCCAGGATTGAGCGAAAGACCGGGTGCCCTCCCGTTGAAGTTCGGTGGCGAGTTCGGCTTCGTCCACCCCGGCTCGCGCAAACTCGGCGATTATCGCTTCCGCATCACCGCCATCAGACGGCAAGGCGTCCTTTGCCTGTCCGTGGTCGGCAAAGGCGAGCAGCGTCTTTTCGGGGATGGTGTTGATGGTGTCAGGCGCAGCGAGGGCCTCAAGATAGAGCGTGTCCGAGGCGGCAGGGTCCTTGCTGCCGGTGCTGCCCCACAATAGGCGCTGCGGCTTGGCGCCGGCGCTGACAAGTTTTTGCCAGCGCGGCGTGGACAGCAACTCGCAATAGGCCTTGTAGGTCCGCGTGGCGACGGCAATGCCGAGGCGGTTGCGCAGTTCGTCGGGAACCTTATCCTTGATGGCGACATCCCAGCGGCTGACGAAAAACGACGCCACGGAACCGACCGCGGGATCGAGACCGGCGGCGATGCGCCGTTCGATACCGCGCATATATGCCTCGGCTGCGGCGATGTAGTGTTCGCGGGAGAACAGCAGCGTCACATTCACCGGCACGCCGGCAAAGATCGTTTCCTCGATCGCGGCGATGCCGGCGCGGGTGCCGGGTATTTTGATGAAAAGATTCGGCCGTTGCGCCTGTCCATAGAGTTGTGCTGCCGCCCGAATGCTGCCCTCCGTGTCGTTCGCCAGCAAGGGTGACACCTCCAGCGATACCCAGCCGTCAACTCCGCCGGTCGCGGCATGGATAGGACGAAAGAGATCGGCTGCCTGGGTCAGGTCTTCCAGCGCCAATTCAAAAAAGAGTGCTTCGCCAGACATGCCGGTAAGCGCCTTTTGGCGGATGGCCGCGTCGTAGAAGCCGGTGTTCCTGATGGCCTGGTCGAAGATCGTGGGATTGGAGGTCAGCCCCGTGACAGAAAGCTCGCTGATATAACGGCCCAGTGTGCCGCTCGTCAGCAAACCGCGGGTAATGTTGTCGAGCCAGAGACTTTGACCGATATCTTGCAGTTGTTGTGTGGCTTTCATCATTCCTCCTGTGGCGCGCCTGGTCGCTTGAAAAATGTCGAACCAGGCGGGGTCAATTCAATTGACCAGACCTGTCGATACGCTCAATTTCTATGTCAGCGTTTGGATATCGCTGCTCGTCGGGCCTGACTCATCAGGCTATTGGAGCGACGGGAAGTTATTTCGTTCATATTCGGTTACGTCGTTGTCTTCACCAGTATTGGGATGTGCTCACTTCCGTCTTGGATATGGCCGGGGCAGAATGTGCTTTGGGACTGCCGCCGCTTTCACACCTGCTACTATCAAACAAAACAGGGGGGCGATTATCCTGGGGAACCAAGGAGGCGCAAAAATGGAACATGCGTACACTTACGTGATCGTCGGCGGAGGGCTGGCGGGCGCGTCGGCGGTGGAGGGAATCCGGGAGCGGGATGCCAGCGGCTCCATCCTACTGGTGGGCGAAGAGCGGCACCTGCCCTACGACCGTCCGCCCCTTTCCAAGCAATTGTGGTTCGGCAAGAGCCGGGTGGAGGACATCACGCTCCACGACCAGGCGTTTTTCGACCGCAACGGCGTGACGGTGGCAGCGGGCAGCCCCATCGTGAAGCTCGATATTGGAAAGAAGCATGTCACCGCCGCCAGCGGGGAAGTCTACCGCTTCGAGAAACTGCTACTTGCCACGGGAGTGGCGCCGCGTCGGCTGACCATACCGGGAGCGGACCTCGATGGCGTGTGTTATTACCGTACCCTCGACGACTATCTGCATATCCGCGCCCAGGCGGAAACGGCCCAATCCGTCCTGGTTGTCGGCGGCGGCTTCATCGGTTCGGAACTGGCCGCAGCCCTCAACGGCACCCTGGAAGTGACGCTGCTCTTTCCCGGCGCCTACCTGTGCAACCGGGTTTTTCCCAGGGAGTTGGGGCTGGCGATTCAGCAGCAATATCGGGAGCGCGGCATACGGGTGCTGGATTCGGAGATGCCGTCATCCATCGGCAAAAGCAACGGCGGTTTCGTTACTCTGACCAGCGGCGGAAAGCAAATCCTCTCCGACCTGGTGTTGATCGGCGTCGGCACCGTCCCCAACCAAGCCTTGGCCCAGGAGGCGGGGCTGGAAACGGGCGACGGCGTGGTGGTCAACGAATACCTCCAGACGTCCCACCCGGATATCTATGCTGCCGGGGACGTGGCCAACTTCCCCTATGCCGCCTTGGGCAAGCGGGTGCGCATCGAGCACTGGGACAACGCCCTCAACCAGGGGAAGTGGGCCGGGCGGAACATGGCGGGCGCCCAGGAGCCGTTTACCCACCAGCCGTTCTTCTTTTCCGACCTGTTCGAGTTCGGTTACGAAGCCACGGGGGAGGTGGATTCCCGGCTGGAGATTGTCGCCGATTGGAAGAAGGAAAACGAAACCGGCGTTCTTTATTATCTTGCCGACGGCAAGGTGCGCGGGGTGATGATGTGCAATGTGTGGGACCGGATGGATGCGGCCAGGGAACTGGTCCGCAAGGGCGAGCCGGTGACGCCTCAAGGCCTGGTGGGGTTGATCCGCTGACGGGGAGGGTGGAGCGATTGGCGCGGGCCGATTTTAAAGCGCTTTTTTAGTAGAATGGGGGCTTGTCCACGAGGAGAGCCCCATGCCCTACGTCAACATCCGTATCGCCGGCAGCTTGAGCCGGGAGCAGAAGCGGAAGATCGCCGAGGAAATCACCGATACCCTGGAGCGCATCGCCCTCAAGCCCAAGTCCTACACCTACATCGCCTTCGACGAACTGCCGGACGAGAACTGGGCCATCGCCGGCAAACTGCTCGACGAGGATTGAGCCGCGCTCCCGTGTCCGATTTCGATTTAAAGACCTTCCTCGCCAACCTCCCCAACTTGCCGGGCGTCTATCGCATGCTCGGCAAGAAGGGGGAGGTGCTTTACGTCGGCAAGGCCAAGAGCCTGAAGAAACGGGTATCGTCCTATTTCCAGAAAACCCAGCCGTCGCCGCGCATCCAGTTGATGGTGGCCCAGATCGCCCGCATCGAGACCACCGTCACCCAGAACGAATCCGAAGCCCTGCTGCTGGAAAACAACCTCATCAAGGCCCTGGCTCCCCGTTACAACATCCTCTTCCGGGACGACAAGTCCTACCCCTACGTGGTGCTGACCAACCACCGCTTTCCGCGCCTGGGGTTTTTCCGCGGCATGCCGGACAAGAAGCAGCAGTTCTTCGGCCCCTTTCCCAGCGCGGGCGCGGTGCGGGAGAGCATCCAGTTGCTGCAGAAGGTATTCCAACTGCGCACCTGCGAAGACAGCGTCTACAACAACCGCTCCCGGCCCTGCCTATTGCACCAGATCAAGCGCTGCACCGCGCCCTGCGTGGGCCTGATCGACGAGGAGGCCTATCGGGAGGACGTCAACACCGCCGCTATGTTCTTATTGGGCAAAGAGCAGCAGGCCCTGGACCATATCGCCCGAAAGATGCAGGCGGCGGCGGAGGCGCACCAGTACGAGGTGGCGGCGATTTTCCGCGACCAGATTTTCGCCCTGCGCAAGCTCCAGGAGCGCCAGGTGGTGGACGATGCCAGCGGCACCACCGACGCCGACGTGGTGGCCTGCGCGGCGGCGAAGGGCCTGTTGTGCGTCAACCTGGTGATGGTGCGGGGCGGGCGCCATTTGGGTGATAAGAGCTTTTTCCCCCTTAACGGGGAGGGCTCGGATACCCGCTCGGCCCTGGAAGCCTTCATCACCCAGCATTATCTGGCCCAGCCGGTGCCGCCGTTGATCGTGGTGAGCGAGCCGGTGGAGGGGGAGGAATTGGAGGCCGCCCTGTCCCAGCAGGCGGGGCGCAAGGTGCGCATCGTGGCGCGCCCTGTGGGGGAGCGCCGGGTATGGGCGCAGATGGCCCTGCAAAACGCCCAACTGGCCATCGGCCAGAAGGTGTCCCAGCAATCCACCCAGGAGGCGCGCCTGCTGGCTTTGCAGGAAGGGCTTGGCTTGGCGGCGGAAACCCAGCGCATCGAGTGCTTCGACATCAGCCACACCATGGGGGAGGCCACGGTGGCCTCCTGCGTGGTCTACGACCGCTACGCCATGCAGAACGGCGAATACCGCCGCTACAACATCAGCGGCGTGACGCCGGGGGACGACTACGGCGCCATGCGCCAGGCCCTGGAGCGGCGCTACCGCAAGATCGCCGAGGGGGAGGGCATGGTCCCCGACCTGGTGCTGATCGACGGCGGCAAGGGGCAACTGGCGGAGGCGGTGAAGGTGATGGAGGAGGCGGGGCTCTCCGGCATCACCCTGGTGGGGGTGGCGAAAGGGGAGGGGCGCAAGCCGGGCCTGGAAACCCTGGTGTTCCTGGACCGGCCGCCGGTTTCCCTGCCCAGTGACCATCCCGGTCTGCACCTGATCCAGCAAATCCGCGACGAGGCCCACCGTTTCGCCATCACCGGCCACCGGGCCAAGCGCGGCAAGGCCCGTACCGCCTCCACCCTGGAGAATGTCGGCGGTGTCGGCGCCAAGCGGCGGCAGAAGCTGTTGACCACCTTTGGCGGCCTGAAGGGGGTACAGGGGGCGAGCGTGGAGGAGCTGGCGAAAGTCGAAGGCATCAGCCGCAAGCTTGCGGAAGAGATATATCGGCAACTACACTGAGAGCCTATGAAACTCAACATTCCAAATGTGCTGACGTGGCTGCGCATCGCCATGATTCCCCTGGTGGTGGGCATCTTCTATTTGCCATCGGACTGGATGACGCCCCACACGGTCAACGTGACGGCGGCGGCCTTCTTCGCGGCGGCGGCGGTGACCGACTGGTTCGATGGCTATCTGGCCCGTGCACTGAACCAGACCTCGGCCTTCGGCGCCTTCCTCGACCCGGTGGCGGACAAGCTGATGGTGGCGGCGGCCCTGATCGTGCTGGTGGAGTTGTCCCGGGTGAATGCGGTTATCGCCCTGATCATCGTCGGGCGGGAAATCACCATCTCCGCCCTGCGGGAGTGGATGGCCTCCATCGGCGAGCGCAAGAGCGTGGCGGTCTCCTTTATCGGCAAGCTCAAGACCGCGACCCAGATGGTGGCCATCCTGCTGCTGCTCTACGACGGACCCCTGGTGTCGGGGCTGGATGCGAAAATCGTCGGTACGATTTTGATTTATTTGGCGGCTTTCCTGACCATGTGGTCCATGGCCTATTATCTCAAGATGGCGGCGCCGCAAATCATGAAGGCCGACGCTTGACAGCCGTTCGAGAATCATTAAAATGGCGGCTTCTTTCAGCGACGCGGGAATAGCTCAGTTGGTAGAGCACAACCTTGCCAAGGTTGGGGTCGCGAGTTCGAGTCTCGTTTCCCGCTCCAAGAATACCGAGGGAAGGCGTTGCCGCTTTCCCTTTTTAGTTTCACTCTGCTGGTTCGGGTGCCTGTGGAAGTTGTCCCTTTTTTTCTGAATGGCAACCAGGCGTATCGGCAGAGTGCTTATGCAGCGGCCTGCAAGGCACGTCGGTGTATAATAAAAAGTCACTGGCGCGATAGCAAAGCGGTTATGCAGAGGACTGCAAATCCTTCCAGGGCGGTTCGACTCCGCCTCGCGCCTCCAAATAAAGCAAGAAAAAACCGCCGTGAGGCGGTTTTTTCTTGGCCGATTCTCTTTCCCGTGATTATGTCCCCACGGACAACAAACGCACGTTCCCCCTGCTTACGAAGAAACGCTTTCACTCCGTGACTTCGCCCTGTTCCTGAGAGTGCAGGAGTGGCGCCTGGTCGGGCAGGCGGAAATACGTTTCCCGTACCGCCTGGTCGATCGTTATCAGCCCCAACTGAACTTCGTCGATGAAGGCATGCAGGCCCTGCTCGGCCAGTTTGGCGCCGTCGGCCTGCGCCAGCCTGGACTGGACTTTTCCCACCACCGTGAGAACGGTTTCCGATTTGGGCAAGGTCTGCACCACG
>JAGUYQ010000114.1 GCA_020061285.1 Betaproteobacteria bacterium | reverse complement strand
GGTGTGAACGCCAAGGCACAGACCCCCAGCTGGATGGTCCAGCGCCTGGAGCGCAGCGGCCTGCGCTCCATCGGCCCACTGGTGGACGTGACCAACTATGTCCTGCTGGAATTGGGCCAGCCCCTGCACGCCTTCGACCTGGCGAAAATCCAGGGTGGCATCGTGGCCCGCTTCGCCAAGGCGGGGGAGGTTCTTGCCCTGCTCAACGAGCAGATCGTCAAGCTGGAAGCCGACATGCTGGTGATCGCCGACCAGGCCAAGCCCCTGGCCTTGGCGGGAATCATGGGCGGCGCGGATAGCGCGGTCGGCGACGACACCACGGATATTTTCCTGGAGAGCGCCTTTTTCTCCCCAGGGGTCATCGCGGGCCGTTCCCGCCGTCTGGGCTTCGGTTCCGATTCGTCCTACCGCTTCGAGCGGGGGGTGGATTTCGGCGCCACGCCGCGGGCCCTGGACCGTGCCACGCAACTGATTGTGGAGATTTGCGGCGGCCAGCCCGGGCCGGTGACCGAGGCCGTTGCCGAACTGCCGCCGCGTCCTCCCGTCAAACTGCGGGTGAAAAGGGTGAAAAGGGTGTTGGGAATTGCCCTCGACAGCAAGACCATCGGCGACATGCTGGGCCGCTTGGGGTTGGCCTATAGCGAGGGGGATGGCGTATTCGAGGTTGTTCCCCCCAGCTACCGCTTCGATCTCGCCATCGAAGAGGACCTCATCGAGGAAGTGGCGCGGCTCTACGGCTACGACAACGTGCCCGCCCATCCGCCCAAGGCGGCCATGACCATGTTGCCGGCCACCGAGTCGGCCCGTGGGCTTGTCGCCCTGAAGCGCCTTTTGGTGGACCGGGAATACCAGGAAATCGTCAGCTATGCCTTCGTCAACGAGGCATGGGAACGGGATTTCGCCGCCAATGCCGAACCAGTCCGGCTGCTGAACCCCATCGCCGCCCACATGAGCGTGATGCGCAGCACCCTCGTCGGCGGCCTGGTGGACACCCTGCGCGCCAACCTCAACCGCAAGCAGTCCCGGGTGCGGGTTTTCGAGAGCGGGCGTTGCTTCGCCAAGTCAGGGGAGGGTTTCGTGCAGCCCAATCGTATCGGCGGGCTGTGTTACGGCGCCGCGGTTCCCGAGCAATGGGGCGAGGCGGCGCGGCCGGTGGATTTCTACGATGTGAAAGCCGATGTGGAGGCCTTGCTGTGGCCGGCCGTCGCCCGTTTCGAGGCGGCGGAGCATCCCGCTTTCCATCCCGGCCAGTCGGCACGTATTTTCCTGGGGGGCGAGGCGATCGGCTGGGTGGGGGTTCTCCATCCAAAATGGCGCCAGGCCTATGATCTTCCCGCCGCGCCGGCCTTGTTCGAGTTGGACCTGGAGCCCCTCTTGCAGCGCGAGAAACCCGTTTATCGGGAAGTGTCCAAATTTCCCCCGGTACGGCGCGATTTGGCGCTGCTGGTGAAAGAGGAAACACCGGTCCAGGACCTCTTGGATGCCCTGTTCCAGTCCCTGCCCGAGACTGTCGTGAATTTAACCCTGTTTGACGTATATCGCGGAAAAGGCGTTGATTCCGATAAAAAAAGCCTTGCATTTAGCGTCCTCTTGCAAGATACTCGCAAGACTCTGACCGACGAAGAAGTGGACGCGGCGATAGCGTGCCTGGTGCAGGTTTTGACCACGCGGTTTGATGCCAAACTGCGCACGTGAACAATAGTTTTAAGGAGCGGTTATGACGTTGACAAAGGCCGAGTTGGCCGAGATTTTGTTTGAGAAGGTCGGGCTGAACAAGCGCGAGGCGAAGGACATGGTGGAATCGTTCTTCGAGGAAATCCGCGCGGCCCTGGAAGCGGGAGACGGCGTGAAGCTGTCCGGCTTCGGTAATTTCGAGCTGCGGGACAAGCCCCAGCGCCCCGGCCGCAACCCCAAGACCGGAGAGGAAATTCCCATCACCGCCCGTCGCGTGGTGACCTTCCATGCCAGCCAAAAGCTCAAAGCCCTAGTGGCCGAAACCAATGCAGGAACAGGCGCCTAAGGTCGAACTTCCGCCGATCCCCGCCAAGCGCTATTTCACCATCGGTGAAGTCAGCGAACTGTGCGGGGTGAAGCCTCACGTCCTGCGCTACTGGGAGCAGGAATTCACCCAGCTCAAGCCGGTGAAGCGCCGCGGCAACCGCCGTTATTATCAGCACCACGAGGTGTTGCTGATCCGCCGCATCCGCGAACTGCTCTACGAGCAGGGTTTCACCATCAGCGGGGCGCGCAACCGTCTGGAAGAGAGCGGCGGCAAGTTTGTGGAGGAAGCGGTATCCCCTTCCGCCGAGGATGCCGAGTCCGTTCGGACAGCCGAGGCGGCATTGTCTGGCGGTGTGGATGCGGGCATGCTGCGGCTTGAAATTCAAGGCGTACTGGAATTATTGCGGGCCTAGTAGCCATGGCGAAAGCTTTTTGCTATAATGCACGGCTTTCGGGGCGTAGCGCAGCCTGGTAGCGCACCTGCATGGGGTGCAGGGGGTCGGAAGTTCGAATCTTCTCGCCCCGACCAATTCAAGTTGGCGGTTGTTGACTGCTGACTTACCCTAACAAAGGCGTACCGTTTTTCGGTACGCCTTTGTTTTTTCGCGCCGGAATTGCGGCCCCTGATGGCCGTCAACCTTGGCTGGGAAGGCGTGGACTGATATGATTGGACGCACTTCACACCCTACTACTAAGAAACTGAGCCGATGCGGATCCTGCTGAGTAACGACGACGGCTATTTCGCTCCCGGTTTGGCCTGCCTCGCTAAATCGCTTGCTCCGCTGGCCGAGGTCACGGTGGTGGCGCCGGAACGCAATCGCAGCGGCTCCAGCAACTCCCTGACTCTCGACCGCCCGCTGATGCTGCACCAGGCCAGCAACGGGTTCTACTTTGTCAACGGCACGCCTACCGATTGTGTTCACCTGGCGGTGACGGGAATGTTGCCGGAATTGCCGGATATGGTGATTTCCGGCATCAATCTCGGCGCCAATATGGGTGACGACACCATCTATTCCGGCACCGTGGCCGCCGCCACCGAGGGCTTTCTGCTCGGCATCCCTTCCATCGCCGTTTCCCTGGCCAGCCACGAGGGGAAACATTTCGAATCGGCAGGGCGTGTCGTCGCCATGCTGGTGGAACGATACCAGCACAATGCGTTCAAGGAAGCCTTCCTGCTCAACGTCAACGTGCCGGACATCCCCTTCGACGACCTCCGCGGTGTCGAGGTCACCCGCCTGGGCAAGCGGCACAAGGCCGAACCGGTGGTCAAATCCATCAATCCCCGTGGCGACACCGTGTACTGGGTGGGGGCTGTCGGCGGCGCCCAGGATGGCGGAGCGGGGACCGATTTCTACGCCGTGGAGCATGGCGTGGCGTCCGTGACACCCTTGCAAATCGACCTGACGCGCTACGGCCAGATCGACGGCGTGAAAGGCTGGTTGGACGCATGAGCGACGCACGGATTTCCGGCATCGGCATGACTTCCCAGCGCACCCGTGCGCGGATGTTGGAGCGTTTGCGTTCCCAGGGCATCGGCAGCGAGGAGGTGCTCGCCGCCATGGGCTCCATCCCGCGCCATATCTTCGTGGATGAAGCCCTGTCCAGCCGGGCTTACGAGGACACCGCCCTGCCCATCGGCTTCGGCCAGACCATTTCCAACCCTTATACCGTGGCCCGAATGACGGAAATCCTCTTCGCCGAGGGGCTATTGGGCAAGGTGCTGGAAGTGGGCACCGGCTGCGGTTACCAGTCGTCGGTGTTGTCCAAGCTGGCGAAGGAGGTCTATTCCGTCGAACGCATCGCGCCGCTGTTGGCCAAGGCGCGTAAGCATTTCCACGAATTGCGCATTACCAACGTGCGGCTTAAACATACGGACGGGGGCATGGGATTGCCCGAGGTGGCGCCCTTCGAAGGCATCATCGTCACTGCGGCGGCAACCCATGTGCCCCGTGAACTGCTGCATCAGTTGGCGCCGGGCGGACGCCTGGTGATTCCTGTGGGGGCCCAGGAACAGCGGCTGGTGCTGATCGAGCATACCGGCACCGAGTACCGTGAAACGACCTTGGAAGCGGTGAAGTTCGTCCCGCTGCTGGGCGGGGTGATTTAGCGGCATGGGGGGCAAGGGAGGAATGCGATGGTTGATATTCGCCGTCATCCTGTCCCTGGGATTGGGGGGCTGCGTGTCCAACTATCCCGCTCCGGTGGCTGAGCGCAATGCCAAGGCGGGCAAGTACCGCAGCGGCAAGGCCGAGGCCGATTGGCGCCCCGGCAGCCACATGGTGCAGAAGGGGGATACCCTTTACAGCATTGCCC
>JAGUYQ010000171.1 GCA_020061285.1 Betaproteobacteria bacterium | reverse complement strand
GCCGCCCTGGCCGCTCCCGCCTATGCGATGCGCGGCAGTGAAGGCGGGCCTTGCGGCCGCTTCGACGGCGAGCGTTTCGAGCAAAGGATGGAGAAGCGCCAGCAGGCCCTTCACGATCAGCTTAAACTGTCGGCAAGCCAGGAGAAGGCCTGGCAGCATTACAGCGAGACGGTGAAATCCCTGTTGCCGAAGCGGGAGGACTTCAATCGCGACGAGCTGCGCGCCCTGCCCGCCCCCGAGCGCGCCGAGCGCATGCTGAGCCGTTCCCAGGAGCGGTTGGACAAGATGCGCAAGGGTACCGAGGCGATGAAAGCCTTCTACGCCACCCTCAACCCGGAGCAGAAGAAGACCTTCGACCAGCAGTCCTTCGGCGGTTTTCACGGCGGTGCGGGAAAGGGCCGCTGAGAAGGGCCTGTCCATAAAGCAAAACCGGCCATAAAGGCCGGTTTTGTTTTGGTAAGCCGCTAAGCGGCAATCACCATGCTCAGGCGATGCCGGGGTTGCCCGCCATGCCCACCAGTTTCGGCGTGTTGAGCTTGCGCGGCTTGATGGTTTTCTTGTCGCGCAGGTAGGCGGCCACCACTTCCCAGATGGGTTCGCCGGCGACGCCCTCGCCCACCGGCGCCCAACCGGCCTCACGGTATTTCTTGGTGGGGGAGACGGGCTTGCCATCGACCATCATGTTGCTGATGCGCTTGCCCATGGTGGCGTTGGGGGTGCAGGTGTAGGTGAGACCCCCCACCCGCACCATGTCGCCGCCCTGCTGGTAGTAGGGGTCGGGGTTGAACAGGTTGTCGCAGACGTCTTCCAGGATGTCCTTGATCTGCTGGCCGGTGAAGTCGTTGACGGTGGTCTGGGGATAGGTGATGGCGGTTTGGTCCATCAGCTTTTCCATGGTGATGGCTTCCCCCGGCAGGATGGTGGTGCCCCAGCGGAAGCCGGGGGAGAAGGCGAGCTGGGCGCCCTTCACTTCCATCAGGGCGTCCAGGATCAACTGGTCCCAGGTGCCGTTGAAATTGCCGCGGCGGTAGAGGAGATCGTCGCTGACGGCCAGTACTTCGTTCAACTGGGGTTCGTAGGGGGCGCGCAGCTTCTTGATCAGGGCGTCCATTTCCGGGTCGGCGGGGAGCAGGTTGGAGAACACCGGCAGCAGCTTGTACTTCCAGCCGGTCACCTTGCCGTTCTTGACCTCGAAATCCAGCACGCCGAGGAACTTGCCGTTGGAGCCGGCGTTGGTCACCAGGGTCTGGCCGCCGGCGTTCTTCACCGCTACCGGGGCGGGCACGCCGTCGTGGGTGTGGCCGCCGAGGATGGCGTCGATGCCGGTGACCCGGCTCGCCATCTTGAGGTCCACGTCCATGCCGTTGTGGGACAGCACCACCACCACCTGGGCGCCCTTGCCGCGGACCTCGTCCACCATCTTTTGCAGGTGGTCGTCCTGGATACCGAAGGTCCAGTCGGGGATCATGTAACGCGGATTGGCGATGGGGGTGTAGGGGAAAGCCTGGCCGATGATGGCCACCGGCACGCCGTTGATGTGGCGGATGACGTAGGGATCGAACACCTGGTCGCCGAAATCGTTGGTCTTGACGTTGTGGGCGACGAAGTCGGTCTTGCCCTTGAGGTCCTTGTCCACGATCTCCTTCACCCGCTCGGCGCCGTAGGTGAATTCCCAGTGGCCGGTCATGACGTCCACCCCCAGCAGCTTGCAGCCGTCCACCATGTCCTGGGCCTTGGTCCACAGGGAGGTGGCGGAGCCTTGCCAGGTGTCGCCGCCGTCCAGGAGCAGGGCACCGGGGCGGCTGGCCTTGATGCGCTTGACCAGGGTGGAGAGGTGGGCGAAACCGCCCACCTTGCCGTAGGTCTTGGCGGCGGCTTCGAAGTCCAGGTAGGTGAAGGCATGGGCCTCGGAGGTGCCGGGCCGGATGCCGTAATGTTTCAGCAGGTGCTCGCCCACCAGATGGGGCGGCTTGCCGCTCATGGAGCCGATGCCGAGGTTGACGCTGGGTTCCCGGAAGTAGATGGGCAGCAACTGGGCGTGGCAGTCGGTGAAGTGCAGCAGGCTGACGTTGCCGAAGGCGGGCAGGTCGTACAGGCTGCCGGTGTCGGCGGCCAGGGCGCTCTTGCTGTCCAGGGCGAGGCCGCCGGCGGCGGCCACGGCGAGGAGTTGCAGGAATTCACGGCGGTTCATGGGGTCGGCTCCGTTCGTTTCTGTTCAGGTTGCACCCATCGCTGGAGCGTGGGCGTTATCGTTGTGGAAAGCTAAGGAACGGCCCGGAGGAATCCGGGCCGTGGGGACTTACTTGCGGAACACCGAGGCTTTCATCGGCAGACCGTTGCTCATGTAGGAGTGGAAGTATTCCAGGTCGTTGAACTCCTGACTGCCGGGCTTGAACGGCTCGGCGCGGACCTGGTTGTTGCAACCCTTGTAGCGTTGTTGCAGGGTAAACAGGTTGTCGCCGCCGCGGAACACGGGCCAGTGGGTGGCTTGGCCCACAGCGGGTGACAGCAGCTCGGAACGGATGCGGTGGCCGGCGTTGTCCACATGGCAGGAGGCGCAGGAGAAGTTCAACTGGCCGCGGCGCTGATAGAAGAACTGCTTGCCGCGCTCGTAGGCCTCCTGGGCGGCGGCGCTCTGCACCTTGACGTTCATTTTCATGCCGTCGGACAGGGTGCGGGCGTAGGAGGTCAGGATGCCGATGTCCTTGCCGCTGTAGTCCAGGGCTTTCTCGCCGTTGGCTTCGCGGCAGGCGTTGAGGGCCATTTCGAAGGTCTCTACCTTGCCCTGCTTGTCGTCGAACATGGGGTAGTTGCCGGCCACGTTCTTACCGCCGTTGGGAAAGCAGGAGGCATAGGTCTTGCCGTTGGCGAAGGGGGTTTCCCACATCTTCTTGCCCAACTCGACCACGTTTTCGAACGGGGGGAAATCCATGATGCTCAGGTATTGAGCCATGGAGTCCTTGTCATAGATCAGGGCGCCGTTGACGTACTGGTCAAGCTTGATCTTGGGGGCTTTTTTCTTGAGATAGTTGGTAAGCTGTTTGCGGTCATCCTCCGGGCTGGCGTGAGCAGCCAGGGCGCCGGCGATGAGGCCGGCACCGACGAGCGCCAGAATCGTTTTTTTCATACTGTCTTCCTCCTCGTTTGGTGCGGGCACGCCGGCCGGCGTGCCCGGGGACGATGGGCTGGTTTAGCCGATGGTGGCTTCGGCGGTGTTCTTGTCGCCCTTGTTATCGACCCAGTTGACGACGACCTTGTCGCCGGCCTTGGCTCCCTTGACCTTGAAACCCAGGAAGGGGTTCTTGGAAATGGCCTGGCTCCACTGGGAGTCGAGTACGAGCTTGCCGTTGACGGTGGCGGTCACTTCCTGGATGAAGTGGGCGGGGATGAGTTGGCCGGTCTTGGAGTCCTTGCGCTGACCGGTTTCCATGATGTGGCTCATCAGCACTTTCACGTCGGCGACGTCGCCTTGCATGGTGGCGCGGATTTTCATCGGATCTGCCATTTTATATTCCTTTCAGTTGCTTAATCTGTGTCTGATGGTGTCGGGATGGGCTTAGCCGCCGCAGCCGCCGATGGTGACTTTCACTTCCTTGGCGGCGGTATAGGTCTTGCCGCCGGCCTTGACGATGGCGCGCACCTTGGAGGACTTGGCCATCTTGATGCGGGTGGAGACATAGCCCAGGGCGCCGTTGGAGAAATCGTAGGTGGAGCACAGGGGGTTGAGGTTGGTCTCGATGAGAAGGGCGATGGACGTGGTGCCCGGAATCTTGCTCTCGATTTCCACCGGAACGACAGCGCCGTTTTCGGCGATGTCCGGGGCCTTGACCACGATGTCCTTGCTTTCGGCGGCGCCTGCGCCACCGATGGACTTCAGGGCGTCGTCCAGCTTGGTGGCGCCGAAGCCGGCTTTGTTCCACTCGGCGGCGAGCACCTGGCTGGGCTTCAGCAGGCCGGCGGCTACGGCCACGGCCACGGTGCCGGCGGCGCCGGCGCCTTTCAGGAAGGTTCTGCGGAATTGGTTCATACGAAGTCTCTCCTTAACGTTGGGATTACAAGCTGTAGACGAAGTCGGTTACCTTGTCGATTTCCTCTTCGGTCAGCACCTTGTGCTTGCCGAAGGGGGGCATGGAGGTCTTGGGATTGGCGGCCATCGCGTCCCAGATTTGGGCGCGCAGCTTGGCCTTGTCGGGGTAGCGCAGCTTCATGGAAATCAGGGGCGGGGCGATGTTGCCGGGCATGTCCGCGTCGGGCTGGTTGGGCATGGCATGGCAGGCGAGGCAATTGCCGAGCCTGCGGTCATAGGCGATTTCCTTGCCCGTCATGTCCTTGCCCGCGGCCATCGCACTGCCGGCGGCGATGGTCCCGGTGATGATGGCAAGCATTGCCACGGCTTGCTTTTTCAGCATTATGGTCTCCTCCATTCTCGTTCGTGTCCGAAGTACCCTAGGGAAACGGGATTGCTGTCCCCCGGGTAGCCAGCCGCGAAGTCGCGACGGTTGCCGTAAGCATACTCAAAACAATTGCAGCGGCGCAAGTATTTTATATGGGAAATTTCTTTTAATAACTGATAGTTAGTACAAATGTACTAGATATTGGATGGGCGGGGGTCAGGGCTTGCGCTTGGGGTCGTGGATGCGGCGCAGTTCCCGCAGGCGGGCTTCGACGATGGACTGCTGGTAAAAATCGCCGCTGCCTTGTTTGAGGGCCAGTTGCAATTGCTCGATGGCGGCGGTGAGGTTGCCCAGGCGGACGTAGGCTTCCGCTTGGGACTGGTGGCTCAGCATGGGCTTGTCCTGGGCGGCGTACACCTTGGCTTGAAGCGCGTACAGGCGATGGTCCTGGCTGAAGCCGGTGAGGCGTCCGTTGATGAATTTTTCCGCTTCGGTCAGGCGTCCGGCTTGCAGCAAGGCTTCGGCCAGACCGTAAATCAGCGCCCGGTGGTTGGGATAGAGGCGAAGGGCGGAGCGGTACTGGGCGATGGCGGAATCGGTTTTTCCCTGGGCCATTTTCAGATCGGCGGACAGGGTCTCGATGAGGGGGTTGGGCGGGGCGCTCTTGCGCAGAGCGGTGATTTCCGCTTCGGCGCGGTCGAGGGATTTGGCGCGCATCAGCGCCAAGGCGAGGCCGTAGTGCTGGGCGGCTTCGCTGGCATAGCGCTTGTCCTGGAGGTTGCTTTCGAATTCCTTCACCGCCTGGGCGGGGGGGGTGAACAGGGCGTGCAGCTTGGCGCGCAGCAACTGGAAGTCCAGACTGTCGCGGACCTGTTTGTAGGGCATTTCCGCTACCCGGTTGTCGATATCGGCAATGCGCTCGCTGGTCAGGGGGTGGGTGCGCAAGTAGGTCGGAGCATTGTTTTCGTACAAGCGGCTGGCCCGTTGCAGGCGCTCGAAGAAGGCGGGCATG
>JAGUYQ010000081.1 GCA_020061285.1 Betaproteobacteria bacterium | reverse complement strand
GCCGCCCTGTCCGCGGTGAAGAACCTGCGCAAGCTGGGTTGCCGGGAGCCCATCACCGTCGTTTCCCCCAAGGCGGAACTGTTCTTCTACCCCAGCCTGATCTGGGTGCCCGCCGGCCTGCGCAGCGAGGCGGACCTGACCGTTCCCCTGGATGCCTACTTCCGCCGCCAGCAGGTCCGCCACCACGCCGCCGCCGTCACCGGCCTGGACTTGGCCGGGAAGAAGGTCCTCACCGGCACCGGCGAGGTGGTCTACGATTATTTGATCGTCGCCAGCGGCAGCCGCTTCATCAAGAAGCTGCCGGGCATCGAGAACATTCATATTCCCTGCGAGAGTTACGCTTCCGTGGCGGCCTTCAGCGACAGGCTGCGCCGGATGGAAGGCGGCAGCCTGGCCTTCGGCTTCGCCGGCAACCCCAACGAGCCCTCGGCCATGCGCGGCGGGCCGGTGTTCGAGTTCCTCTTCGGCGTCGATACCCTGCTGAGAAAGCAGGGACGGCGGGACAAATTCCAGCTCACCTTTTTTTCGCCCGCCGCCGAGCCCGGCAAACGCCTGGGGGAGAAAGCGGTGGCAAGGCTGCTGGAGGAAATGGGACGGCGGAATATCTATACCCACCTGGGCCACAAGATGAAGGGCTTCAGCGCCGAGGGCGTACAGACCGAGGGTGGCGAGTTCGCCGCCGACCTGACCTTCTTCATGCCCGGCCTCACCGGTCCGGCGTGGCTGGAAGGCAGCGGCTTGCCCCTGTCCCCCGGCGGCTTCATCCAGGCCGACGAGACCTGCCGCGTGCCCGGCGTGGAAGGGGTGTACGTGGCGGGGGACGCCGGCAGCTATCCCGGCCCCGACTGGCTGCCCAAGCAGGCCCATATGGCCGACCTGCAAGCCGCGGCGGCGGTGAAGAACCTGCTTTCCGACCTCCGGGGCCGCCCCGAGCGCCATACCTTCAAGGCCGAACTGGTGTGCATCGTGGATACCCTCACCAGCGGCATCCTGGTTTACCGCAGCCCGGCCCGCGGGCTGCTGTTCAAGTCCGGCCTGCTCCACTGGGCCAAGGCGCTGTTCGAAAAAATCTACCTCGCCCAATACCGCTAACGCCAGGATGCGCCCGTGACTTTTCGTTCCCCCGACGGACCTCCGCGCCAAGGCGTGGCCGGCTTGCTGCATCCCTTGTGGGAAGTGCAGGCGCGGGAGAAGCGGCGCATCCAGCAGGAGGTGCTGCAAGTGCGGGGCCTGATGCCCCTGCTGATGAAGCCGCGCAACGGCTACCGCTGGACGCGGGAGGAAAAGCGGGAACTGGTGCGGATGCTGCGCGGCCTCTACTCGGTAAGCCCCTACTTGCTGGCCTTGGCGTTGCCCGGCTCCATCCTGTTCTTGCCGTTGCTGGCCTGGTGGCTGGACCGGCGGCGGGTGAGGCGGAGCGGAGACTCCACGCCGGGCTAGGCTTCAGTCTTCCGCCGGCCGCAGGGGATGGAAGGAAAGGATGTGGGCGTCCAGGTCGGGAAAGCTGTTGTGATGCACTTCGCAGGGGGTTTCCTGGTTGTGGCGACGGTTGAATAGCCGTGCCTGCTGCAACACCGCCTTGTGCTGGCTGAAATAGTCGAAGCAGTTCTTGCCGAGGTTTTCCTGTAACGTTCCTGTTCCGTTGTCCACTTGGCAGACATCCCCCTCATTCAGTCCGTGCAGGAAATCCTCTTCCGTCTGGTAGCCGATGGACTCCAGGAATGCCTTGTTGACGATCTCCGGGGTGGAGCCGTGGACCACCACCATGGGGGCGCTGGTCTGGTCGAGGACGAAGCGGATCAGCTTGTTCTGGTAATCGACGATGCGGCCGCGCAGGATGGGCTGGGCGTTTCTCAGGACGTTGTGCAGGAGGATGTTGGCGTTGATGGGCTTGTGCACGTAGCTGTCGATGCCGATTTTCACCGATTCGACGAGAAAGTCGTGCTCGTTGTGGGCGGTGGTGACGATGATCGGCACCTCGTTGTTTTCCTCCCGGATCGCCCGCGCCATCGTCAGCCCGTCCATGACCGGCATGGTGATGTCGGCGATAACCACGTCGGGCTTGTGCTGGTGGTATAGTTCCAGGCCCTCTTGGCCGTTCGCGGCGAGGTGGACCGACTTCAAGCGGCGGACGAGAAAGCGGGCGAGCTCTTCGCGAATCGCCTCGTCATCCTCGACGTACAACACCGACAGCATGTGCAACTGCCCCAGTTCTTCGTTGCTCAGCGTCTCTCTCATGGTGGGTCCTTCCTAGCGCTTTGCCCGGAATGCTGGAAGAGTCTCCAGTGGCTCGCCATTTATATCAGGTTTTTAAAGATAGCAGAGGCACAAGGATTTTAAATAAGCATGAACACTTAGGAAAAAATCTTTCAGGGGGCGGGACATCGCCTGCAAATGGAGTGGAAACAAGCTAAAGGGGAGCCGTTCAAACGGCCCCCTTGGATTAACAATTTTAACCGGCGGACTTGACCGCCAGCTTGTTCTCGACCGCTTTTACACCTGCCACGGCACCGGCTATTTCTTTTGCCCTATCACTGTTCTTCTGCGAATCGACCGATCCGCTTAATGTCACCACCCCTTTTACGGTATCAACATTGATTTGCAAAACCTTGAGGCCTTCCTCGGCAAGAATGGCTGCTTTGACTTTAGTGGTGATCGCCGCGTCATCGAGAGTCTCGCCGGCCTTTTCGCCTTGTGCGCTCAGTTTATCCGCCGCCTGTTCCATTTTGTCGCCGGCTTTTTCTGCCGCCTGGTCTATTTTCTGGCCCGCCGTTTCTGCCGGGCCTGCCGTTTCTGGGGGATTGGGCTTGTTGCACGCGACGAGCCCAGCGGCAATAAACATTGAAACCACGGCCAATTTGACTTTATTCAAGGTATTCATTTGGGATCCTCCAGATTACGGTTAGGAACTTACCCGAGAAACACAAGCCAGAGGCCTGATTCTTCCTTGGGCTATTGCTGCGGCCTCCTGGCCGCGGGATGACCGGCCAAATCGCTGTTCGGACGGCCTGGGACTAGCGAAGCCGTTCAACGGCGAATGAGGCGAAGAAGTAACACTACGACCGCGATGACCAGGAGAAGATGAATGAATCCGCCCAGGGTATGAGAGGAAACCAAACCCAATAACCAGAGGACGATCAGTATGACCGCAATAGTTTCAAGCATGTTTGCCAGCCCTCCTAAGCTGCCTGGCGGCCGTTTCAACTATTCCCCTCGACATGGGGTGTGCGGCACGACGGGAATTTCACTATTCGTCGAAGGGGCTTTTGCCGTATCGGCGTCGAGCCGTTTCGCCGCCACTTAAACCGCATGTCATATCCGGCCCAGCAGAAACAGGATCAAAACGATCAACAGCACCGTTCCGAGAACGCCGCTGGGGGCATAACCCCACCCTCTGCTGTGCGGCCAGGTTGGTATTGCGCCAATCAGGAGCAAGATCAAAACCACTAGCAGTATTGTTCCCAATGTCATTTCATTTCTCCTTGGTTGAATTCCCCCTGGCAGGGCAGGGGGCGGCGGGCTTAGGAGAGAAGGCTTCGGCGTCACTTGAGCCGCATGTCGCTCTTGACGGATGTCACGCCTTTGATGCCGCGCGCTACTTCGACTGCCTTGTTGATGTCAGACTGGGAGTTGACGAAACCGCTCAGTTGAACCACGCCTTTGAAGGTTTCGACATTGATCTCGGCCGATTTTAGGGTGGGCTCGTTGAAAATGGCCGCCTTCACTTTGGTGGTGATGACGGAGTCATCGATATACTCGCCCGTCCCTTCCTGCTTGGACGTGGATGCGCACCCGAGGAGGGAAGCCAGAAGAACGGCTAAGAACAAGGTATTGAACCGATTGATTAGTGTCATGGTGGTGCTCCTGGTGAATGATGAATTCGTGATTCCGGTACAGCCAAGCGTTTCCAAATCATGCGCCATGGCGGGCAGAATTCCACCGGTGCCACCTTTTTTGACCAATGCACACACTGCATCCTAGCTTAGAACAGCGTCATAGCAAGATAATTGTGTAATTACGTGAAAAAATAGGAAATGGTAGAGTGCCCATCCAGAGGTGGCACAGGCAACGGGCTATTTTCAGTAATGCAAGTTGATCGTCATGTCCAGATTGCGCCCGTCGTATGGGAAACTGGCGGCAGAGAACGAGGGCGCGCCAAGCAAGGCTCTTGCGTCGTTTGAAAAACCGTAGCCTTCCGTTGGGACCCCCAACCAGTTAACGTCCAGCTTGCCGTTCATGTTTTCATCATGGACGATGGCAAGCGCATAGGTTCCCGGCGGGATGTCTTCAAAATCGCAACGCGCCTGCTTATCCCGAACTTTTATGACCATGATATTGGTCGCGGAGTGCAAATACTCCGTGGGGAAGCCAGCGCGCGACTCGAATAGCGCGCAAGCTACGGCGCCGGTGCTGTTCCGGATGTCCAGGATTTTTACGTGAATTCCGGGGCATGATGGTTGGGCAAAGGCGAGGACGGGAAGGTTCGCAAGTGCCAGCACCGCACACCATGCTACGCTTCGAGCCCCCATGGGTATCCGCCTCTCCGGGTGCTTGGCCATGGAGGCCGCCACGTGTTTCCGAGTGGTTGGCTCGTTCATGAGATACTCCTCGTGGCCTTAGCTGCATGGCCAGGGTGGGTTACAGTGGATACCCGGAGGTGCCGGGCGTTCAACGGCGGTAGCCGTTCTCCGCTATCTTGGCGAGAAATAGGGCACCGCCCCTCGTTCTTTTTGCCTATTCTCTACATCCCGTCTCGGTTGCCGCCAGGCTATTCCGGCTTATCCGCAAGGGCGGAATCGGTCGTCCGTATCCCTGAGTGACTGCCCACCCGTCCGCCAGGCGGTTCGTTCGACGGTTCGTCTCCCAAGAATAATTTACAAATTCACCATGATGATTAGTGACTATAGGAGTTCATTTGTGGAGTACAACCATGGGCCGTTAGGTGGGGAAGACCGGCGGGAGGCCAAGTCAGTTGGATGCCTGATAGCCCGACACGCCCAAGGTAAAATTGTTCTTCGGGCTTCTCCAAGGTGGCTGCTCGGTATTCAGAAGGCTCCACGGCAGTCGGGGCGATTCATCATTCAATCCCCGATCAGCAAAATCTTTTCCTTATCTATACTGTAAAGTCGTTTTGCCGCCACTACTACCTTCATCAGGAGATTCATCATGATCAAAAGAATTTTCGTACTGCTGCTCTCGACGCTATTCCTGGCCGGCGCTATGGCGACACTTACCGGCTGTAACACGGTTGAAGGTGCGGGCAAGGATATCGAGCAGGGTGGCAAGGCAATCAAAAACGAGGCGAATGAGCATAAGTAATACAGCTCATTATTATTGTGCTGGGCATGAAGCTTGATGCCTTATGGGCCGGTTTGACGGCCAGCGGCAGCAATGGCCGCATTTCTTAGTGCGGAGAAGGTGTTTTACACTTAGCGGCAAGGTGGGTGCGGCATGTTGCTTTCTCCCCTGCCCTCGCCCCTGAGGGGCGTCAGTACAGCGCCGACGCCAGCAGCTTGCGGTATTTGCTCACCAGTTCCCCTTCGCCTCCCAGCAGGTTGAACACTTGCAGCATGGTCTTGCGGCCGATGTCGTCCTGGAAGGCGCGGTCCCGCTGCACGATTTGCAGCAGTTGCTCCAGGGCCCGCTCGTAGCGTTCCCGCGCCACGTGGAGGCTGGCCAGTTCCAGGCGGGCCGCCAGGTCGTTTTCGTCGGCCCGGATGCGGTTCCCCAGCTCTTCCTCGCCGGGGAGGGATTGGCCCTTTTCGGCGAATTCCAGCCGGGCCAGGAGGGTGACCACCTTGTCTTCCATGCGCTTGATCGGCGGCAGGCTGTCGATGAGCTGCCGGGCTTCGGCGGGATTGCCGCTGTGGAGCAGGATTTCCGCCGCCAGCAGGCGGGTGTCGGTGTCCTCCGGGTCGAGCTGGGAGGCTTGGCCGAGGAGCGCCAGCGCGCCAGGCGCATTGCCCTGGTGATAAAGCGCCACCGCCTGGTGCCGCAGCTCGGCGGCGGGGGAGGGAACCAGCTTGTCGAGGAACTGGCGCACCTGTCCCTCCGGCAGGGCGCCGGAGAAGCGGTCCACCTCCTCGCCGTCGATGATGGCGACCACCGTGGGGATGCCCCGCACGGCGTAACGGCCGGCGATGCGCGCGTTCTCGTCGGAGTCGATCTTGGCCAGGATGAACTTGCCCTGGTATTCCGCCGCCAGTTTTTCCAGCATCGGCTTCAACACCCGGCAGGGGCCGCACCATTCGGCCCAGAAGTCGATCACCACCGGGGTGGTTTTCGAGGCTTCGATGACTTGCTGGTCGAAATCGGCTTCGGTGATGTCGAGGGCGTAGGGGGACATGTCGGGCTTCCTTGGTAAAAATACTCGTTCCGCATATTGTAACAAAGGGCGGCATTTCAAGGGCGGTTCCCGAGGAGGGCTCGCCGATGCTTGAGTGCTGCCGTCCCTTGGGTTGAAACAATTTTGTCACTGAGGGGTGCTAGAGTCCTCGCTTCTTTGAAGTCATCTTCATGCCGGCGGCGAGCAGAAAAAGCGATGAACGATATTCCTTCTCCCCTGTTCCAGGATGCGGACGGCATGAACCCGGCCGGCAGCTTGGACTGTCTCGAATGCCTCAACCGGATACTCGAGGGGAGGGCGCTCACTGCCTTGTTCCAGCCCATCCTGGAGATGAGCGGCGGTACGATTTTGGGGTTCGAGGGCCTGATCCGCGGGCCCTCCGACAGCCCTCTCCACGCTCCCGGCAAGCTGTTCCCGGTAGCCCGCCAGTTCGGCTTGGCCTTCGAGTTGGAAAGCCTGTGCCGGCAGGTGGTGGTGGCGCGCTTCGTGGAGTTGGGCCTGCCGGGGATGCTGTTCCTCAATGTCAGCCCGGATGTGCTGTTGCAGCACAATGCCCGCTCGGATGTGGATTTCGTCTGCCCGTCGGTGCTGCCGCCGTCCCGGGTGGTGATCGAATTGACCGAGAACGAGCCCTCCTACGATTGCCAGTTGGATATGCTGGTGGCCGCCGCCACCGAGTACCGCGACCAGGGCTTCAAGGTCGCCATCGACGACCTGGGAGAGGGCTATTCCAGCCTGCGCCTGTGGTCCGAGCTGCGGCCCGATTACGTCAAGATCGACCGCCACTTCATCCAGAACATCGACAAGGACCCGGTGAAGGCCCAGTTCGTGCGCTCCATCAAGGAGATTGCCGACAACGCCGGGTCGAAGGTGATCGCCGAGGGCATCGAGACCCACGCCGAACTGGTGGTGGTGCGGGGATTCGGCGTCTGCGCCGGCCAGGGCTACCACATCGCCCGCCCGTCGGCGGAGCCTTCGCCGGTGGTGGCGGCCGAGGTGATCCGGGTCCTGTCCCAGGATAGCCCCTCCCAGCGCGGGCATCACCGTGGACGCAACGTCGCCATCGAACGCAAGCTGTTGCGCAAGGTGGTGCCGGTCATGACCACGACCCACAACGAACAGGTGTACCGGCGCTTCGAGCAGGATACGGACCTGGACGCGGTGCCGGTGGTGCAGGAGGACGGCACCCCGGTGGGCCTTATCAACCGCCATTTGCTGGTGGACCGCTTCGCCCGCCCCTACCACCGCGAGTTGTACGGCAAGAAGCCGTGCACCGTGCTGATGGACGCCGATCCCCTGGTGGTGGACAAGCACCTCACCATCCAGGAGTTGAGCAAGATCGTGGCGGGGAGCGACCGGCGCCACCTGGCCAACGGCTTCATCATCACCGACCGTGGGCTCTACGTGGGCCTGGGCCTGGGCCACGACCTGATGCGGGAGATCACCGAACTGCAACTCGACGCCGCCCGCTATGCCAACCCCTTGACCCAGTTGCCGGGCAACGTGCCGGTCAACGAGCGCGTCGAGCATTTGCTGGGCGCCAGGGTGCCGTTTTGCGTCGCCTACTGCGACCTGGACCACTTCAAGCCCTTCAACGACGTGTACGGCTTCGGCATGGGGGACGAAATCATTCGCCTCACCGGCCGTCTGCTGTGCGAGGCGGTGGATTCCTCCCTGGATTTCGTTGGCCACATCGGCGGCGACGATTTCATCCTGGTGCTGCGCAGCGACGACTGGGAGGCCCGCTGCAAGCACGTGCTGGAGCGTTTCAGCCGCGAGGTGGCGGGCTTCTTCAGCGACCCCGACCGGGAGCGGGGGGGCTACGTCACCGAGAACCGGCGCGGCGAAAAGGAGTTCCATCCCCTCACCACCCTGTCCATCGGCGCGGTGAAGGTGGAGCCGGGGATGTTCGCCAATTGCATGGCCCTGTCGTCGGTGGCCTCGGAAACCAAGAAGATGGCGAAGAAAATCCCCGGCAACAGCCTCTATCTCAACCAGCGCAGCTACGTCGCCGCCGGCGTCGCAGCGGAGTAGGGCTACAATGGGGATGCGCCGTTTTTTTTCCGAAGGAGCCCCCATGGCGGTGATCGACCTCAGCCTGCCCATCGCCACCGGCATGGCCGGCTACCCCGGCGACCCGCCGGTGGCCGTCCGTCCCCTGCATACCCTGGAAACGGAGGGCTGGCGCCTGGCGGCCCTCGACCTGCACACCCATGTCGGCACCCATGTCAACGTGCCCTATCACATGGTGGCGGCGGGAAAGCCCCTGGATGATTTGCCGCCGGAGACTTTTTTCGGCCCGGCCCGGTTGTATCGGCAGCCTGCCGACCTGTGCCCCGGCGAGGGCGTGCTGTTCGACGACCGCCTGATCGACGCCGCCCTGGCGGAGGAGATTGAGCGTGTCGGGCCGAAATTCGTCGGCGTGGCGACGGATTGCCCCTTCGCCGTGGAGATCGAGCGCCGCTTGCTGGCGGCCGGCATCGTCTGCTTCGAGAACCTGGTCAACACCGGCCGGCTGGAAGCGGGAAAAACTTTCCAGTTCTACGGTTTTCCCCTGCCGATAAAAAACGGCGACGGCTCGCCGGTGCGGGCCATCGCCGTTACTGATTGAGTCTTCCGTTAGACGCGCCGCGCCAGTTCCACCGCCTTGCCG
>JAGUYQ010000066.1 GCA_020061285.1 Betaproteobacteria bacterium | reverse complement strand
GGAATGTTGATGGCGCCGGGGAGGTGGCCGGCGGAATATTCGTCGTACTCGCGCACGTCGAGAATCACGCGCTTGCCCAGCAGGGTCTGAGCATCGCCGCAATTGACTTCTTTGATCTGGGACTTGGCTTCCACAACCAAATCGTGGGGGGTCACTGCCATGAATCGACTCCGTCAATATTAGAAAAGTCTTATTTTTACAAATACCCCGCCGCCACCGCAATAACCCGAGTGGGGGATGGGTGGTTGGATAAAACCCACGCTATGCGTTTACACTTTATGCATTCTTCATCAAAAAGAACGTTGCCCTTGCCGCCCAAAGAAAACCATCACGAACGCACCCACGCCCTGTGGGACAAGCTGGCCGACTTCGAGGCTTCCCAGGCCGACGAGGCGCTCCGCCACCTGATGGCCGAACTGTGCGACTTGGTCGAGGCACAGAACGCCGTCTGGGTGGGTGCCGTGCGGCTGGCCGGGAATTTCCCCGGCGATCCGGTCAACGGCTGGCGGCCCCGCACCGTCGTCCACATGCAGCCGACGCGCCCCATGCTCGACGCCGTCCGGGAACAAACCGAGAAACTGGAGACCGGCGACGTGGACGAAACAATCCTGCGCAACGTCGCCGGCGCGGGCACTTTCCGGGTCAACCGGCTGGTGGACCTGGTGTCGCCCGGGTGGTTCGAATCCGACTATTGCCGCGACCATTACCACGGTGTCGGCATTACCGACACCATCTGGGCGGGCATCCCCATCAACGAAGACACCGAGTCCTACTTCGGCATCAAACGCCACACCGATCACCCGCCTTTCACGGAAGAAGAGCGGGAGGTTGTCGCCTACGCCCTGCGCGGCCTCAAATGGTTCCTCCGCCAGCAGATGCTGAGCCACGGCCTGCTGGTAGCCAACGCCCCCCTCACCCCCGTGGAACGGCAAGTGCTGCATGGCCTGCTGAGCGGCCAAAGCGAGAAGGAAATCGCCGCCGCCCAGGGACAGAGCCATCACACCACCCACGGCTACGTCACTTCCATTTACCGCAAGTACGGCGTCAACAACCGGGCCGCCCTGATGGCCCTATGGCTCGGCAAGACTTGACCCCCTAATTAGGTGGTTATTAAAAATCAGCCATATAGGCATAATCGCCACCGGCACACGGGAACACACCGACAATTACCAAGGAACAAACCGAAGCGTTCGGGAGGAATACATGGCTGGAAAACGGTATTGGCAAAGCATCGGCCTCTGCGGCCTGACGCTGTTCTCTTTGAGTGCCTTGGCTCAGGGCAGCGCCCCCAAGTGGGGGCCCCATATCGATGTGGAGGCCAAGCCAGGCAGCAAGCGTTCCCTCGGCGAAGCCGATCTCTTTCTCCCCCTTTCCCAGGACGCCCGTTCCCTCCTCTTCGCCAACCTCCGCGCCCGCTTCGACAACCACGACAGCCGCGAGGGCAACTTCGGCCTGGGCTGGCGGCAGATGCGGGACAGTGGCTGGAACCTGGGCCTCTACGGCTATTTCGACCGCCGCCGCTCGCCGGATACCGGCTACCACTACAACCAAGCCACTCTCGGTGCCGAGGCCCTGGGCCGGGATTGGGAGTTCCGCGCCAACGGCTACGTGCCTGTGGGCACCAAAGCACGGGACCTGGGCACCACCAGCACGGCTTCCCTATCGGGGGCGTCCATCCAAGTCACCTCCACTAATCGTGAGGAACGGGCCCTCAAGGGCTTCGACGCGGAGGTGGGCTGGCGCGCGCCTATGTTCGATTCCGAGGCCCGCCGCCAACTGCGCCTTTATCTCGGCGGTTACCGCTTCAGCGATGGCGGCGTGACGGTGGAAGGCCCCCGTGCACGCGCCGAGCTGGCCATGGACGACCTGAATTGGTTCGGCAGGGGGACTAGTCTGTTCCTGGGCCTGGAAACCCAGAACGACGGCGTCCGGGGCCACCAGAATTTCCTTTCCCTGCGCCTGCGCATCCCCCTCGGCAAGGAGCGCGGCGCCGCCCGCCCCCTCAACGCCCAGGAGCGCCGCATGACGGCCCCCGTGATGCGGGATGTGGATATCGTTACCCGGAGCCATGTGGCTTCCACTCTGGTGGAAAACGCTACGGCCACGGCGGGAGGGCAGACCATCACGGTGCTCAACAGCGCCACGACCGCTGGCAACAACCTGGCTACCGCCGTGGCTGCCGCTCCCGGCGGTTCGACCATCCTTCTCTCCGGCACCTTCAATGTCACCGGCGGCAATACCGTGGTGGTGGATGGCGGCAGGACTCTGCGGTCGGGTGCGACGACAGTGCGCACCGCGTCCGGCCACGAGGCGGTCCTGACCACCTCCGCCACCATCGCCGGGACAAATGTTACGGGGTCCACGGTCCAGCTTGTCAACAACGCAACGCTGGCGGGAGTCACCGTCTCCAACGCTTACAGCGGTAGTGGCGGCGCCGCCGTGCTTCTCGCCGGCGGCGCCGGCAACATCACCCTCCTCAACAACACGATCACCGTGACCCAGAGTGGCAACAACGCGGCGGGGGCCCTGACTTTCGGTGGCAACAACGCCAATGTCCTGGTGAACGGCAACACCATCACGGCCACCGGCAGCGGCCCAGCGACCACCATGACGGTTTTGGGTATGAATAGTGTTTCCATAGCCGCCACCATCACCGGAAACACGCTGAGCGCCTCGGGGGGCATCAACAACAACTACATAGTGTGGTGGTTGGCCAATCAGACCACCCTCAACGCGGGGTCGACCGGCAACGTGCGCGGCAGCGGCGCTTGCAACGGCACACCGGCCAATGGCTCCATCAGCTTCACCAACGGCACCACCTGCCCCCCGTAACTCAGCCCACGTTGCAGCGTGGTTTAGGGGTAGGGGCGGCGGGCTCCAGCTTGAATACAGGAGGTTGAAATGGAATGCGCCATGAAAGAAAAACCGGCCCGCCATTTCGCCAATGCGACAGGGGCCGCCCAGAAAAAACCCCGCCGGGATTCCGCCCAGGGCGGCATGGCCGCCCTCGTCAGCGACAGCCCCCTCATGGCCGCCCAGCGCAAGACGCTGCAAGGCCTGTTCGGCAGCGCCGCCCAATTGAAGGGCGCGGAAGACGACACGCTACAGGGCCGGTTCAACGCCGCGCAGCGCACGGAAGAGGATGAGCCTACCCAGCGCAAAACCCCTTCCCTGGACGCGGCGCAACGGCGGGAAGCCACCCCCAAGCCCAACAACACCGGCCTGCCCGGCAACCTCAAGGCCGGTATCGAGAGCCTTTCCGGCCTTTCCATGAACCACGTCAAGGTCCACTACAACTCGTCCATGCCCGCCCAGATCAACGCCCTGGCCTATGCCCAGGGCGGCGACATCCACTTGGCGCCGGGCCAGGAACGGCACCTCCCCCACGAAGCCTGGCACGTGGTGCAGCAAGCCCAGGGCCGGGTAAAGCCGACCATGCAGATGGCGGGAGGCGTGGCGGTCAACGACGACCGGGGGCTGGAGCGGGAGGCGGATGCGATGGGGGCAAGTGCAATGCGAAACCACGTCCCGGGAGGCTGTGTCGTGACCGTATTGGAAACGAACCAGGCAGGTGCTGGCCCCGTGATGCAAAAGCTGCAAGCGGGCACACTAAACATGGTTGGCGAGGAGCACCCGGAATCAGATAGCCGGCGCCTGGAGGAGAAAGAATACGCTGAAACGGTGGTGGGAAAAGACAGATACTGGGTGGAGCACGAGTTCGAACACGAAGGACAACGGGGAGACCCTTGGGAACTAAGGATAATATACAACCTGAAGTTTGCCGAAATGTACTTCCGTGCGATATGCGAGGACGATTTCTGGCCGAAATTGAAGGAAGGCGACGAGACCGCAAAGAAGGACCTGCGTAACTGGATAATACGGTGCTCAATGAAGCCGATCAGACTGAGAAGGGAAGTCAAATCGCTTTCAGGGACCAAGTGGCCCCAGGTGGTGAGCAACTACCAAACACTCTACAAAAATATATCCGACGCCTATCACGTGGTAATTGATGCGCAGCCAGTGACGGAGAACGCACTCTCAGACTTACAAACTGCTTTGAAGCAAATGATTGAATTCGCACATAGCGAAGCAATCGGATACGAAGACGTGAGTGATGCGCGCATTAAGCGGTCGGAGAAAATGTTCGAGGTCGCCACGGTAGCGGTGAAAGCAGGGGTCGTGGGCGTATGGAAAGTGGGTTACCGCCATATTGATGATATGAGGGACAACAACCCGCTTTTTCATATAGAGGCTCGTGAAGACTTTACAGCCGAACTTGACGATTACCTAAATAAAAAAAGGGCAAGGGACATAAACATCAACGATACCCCCAAGGACACAGACGAGGGGCGCGTATTTGGCCAAAACCTGGAAGAAAAAGAGGAGAACAAGAAACGGAAACTGGGTGAAATTGGGAATGACGATGATGTGGTTCTGGAATGGGGACACCAAAACAAAAAACCACGCAAAAATCCTAGGAAAAAGAAAAGCTCTTCGTCGATGTTCACAACCTGAGAGGTTGCCCTAATACAAAGAAGGCAACGCAATAGTCACCAACCGTATGGCACGGTAGTGCGGGTGCGATGAAAACCAAAAGGGCGGCTCGGCCGCCTTTTTTCATCCAGTACCTGGATATTCCCCGTTCCGCGCCAGGAGTCACGCGGATTGGGCCTGCCGCGACTCAGCCAGCATCGTGTAGCGCTCGCTGATGAAACCTTCGATCGCTTGGGTGAGAGCGTGGCCCTTGAGGCTAGCGGCCATCTCCCTGGCCTTGGACAGGAATTCCTCCTCGCCGATACCGGCGGCCTGGGCCATGTCCAGCCACAGGGAGCGGCCTGGCGGGAGGGTGACGTTCTCCGGCATGGGCAGCCCTTCCTTTTGCCAGCGCTGCCGCCAGACGGCCGGCACCGCCCCCGCCCGCATGTCGGCGATGTCCCTCTCGGTGTTCGTCTCCGGGTTGCCGCCGGGTGCCGGAACCGGGTCGTTGGCGGACATTTTCGCCATGAGGTTGGCGACGTCGAATTCCCTTTGCGCATCGGCCTCGGTCATCGGCGTCTTCCAGCCCACCAGTTGCACCCGCATACTCAAGTTCATGAGCAGATTGAGCCGCTCCGCTTGCGCCGGGGTCGCGTTCTCCCAGCCGGCGCTGCGAATACTGTTCATTTCCTGGCGGAAGCTATCCAGCAGCTTCTGGTTTTCCGGCAGGAGGGGCAGATTCATGGGGCCGCCGGCGCCGACCTCGCCATTGGCCTTGATGTCGTCCAGCCTGGCACGGGCCTCGTCCACGACATCCGGGGGAAAGTCCTTGTTGAACCAGCCGGCGATGTAATCCGGCAATTTGTAGCCGGGATGCACGTCTTGGTCGTTTTTTGCCGCCTCACGGGCGGCATTGGAAATAGACACCTCGCTGGCGGCCGATGCCGCTCCGGCCGTTTCCTGGCGGGGCTTCGCGGCGTAACTGCCATAGACGTTGCCATAGGATGACGCTGCGGACGTAACGATCATGCTTGTCTCCAACGGCGGAAAATGCCGTTCCGGTTCGGGATGCCGGAGTCACAGCGATAATCATGCCAACCCGGCAACGGGTTTGCCCCATAAGAACGTCAAATCAAGCATTGACGAGGCTCCGCGTTCCATCGCCGCCGACAGTGGCATTGACCCGGAAGGCGAAATATTCCCCAGGCGCCGCCGCCTGCGGAAATATTTGCCGCAATGGCTTTCGTACCAGCCCAGGCCATGGCGCCATCCAAAATAAGGAACGGGCGGCCCATGGGCCGCCCGTTCCTTTTCCGGCAAGCCGCCGTCTACCCTTTGGACACCTCCACCGAGGTCTGCACCTGCTGGCGCAGGCGGATGTGGAGTTCCCGCAACTGCTTCTCGTCCACGGCGTTGGGGGCGTGGGTGAGGAGACAGGCGGCCCGCTGGGTCTTGGGGAAGGCGATGACGTCGCGGATGGATTCGGCGCCGGTCATCAGGGTCACCAGGCGGTCGAGACCGAAGGCCAGGCCGCCGTGGGGCGGCGCACCGTATTGCAGGGCTTCCAGCAAGAAGCCGAATTTGTTTTGGGCTTCTTCATCGGAAATACCCAGGGCCTGGAACACCTTGGACTGGACTTCCTGGCGGTGGATACGGACGGAGCCGCCGCCCACTTCCCAGCCGTTGAGCACCATGTCGTAGGCCTTGGAGAGGGCCTTGCCGGGGCTGGATTCGAGCAGGTCCTCGTGACCGTCCTTGGGCGAGGTGAAGGGGTGGTGCAGGGCCACCCAGCGGTCGGCTTCGTCGTCGCGCTCGAACATGGGGAAGTCCACCACCCACAGGGGCTTCCATTCCTTGGTGGCGAGGCCCTTCTCGTGGCCGACCTTGACCCGCAGGGCACCCAGGGCGTCGTTGACCACCTTGGCCTTGTCGGCGCCGAAGAAAATGAGATCGCCGTCGGTGGCGCCGCTGCGCTCGATGATGGCCTTCAGGGCGGCGTCGGAGAGGTTCTTGACGATGGGGGATTGCAGGCCGTCGCGGCCCTTGGCGATGTCGTTGCACTTGATCCAGGCCAGGCCCTTGGCGCCGTAGATGGCGACGAACTGGGTGTAGGCGTCGATTTCGCCCCGGCTCAGCTCACCCCCCTTGGGAATCAGCAGGCCGGCCACGCGGCCGTCGGGGCTGTTGGCGGGACCGCTGAAGACCTTGAAATCCACCTCTTTCATCACATCGGTGAGTTCGGTGAATTCCAGGCCGACGCGCATGTCTGGCTTGTCGGAGCCGTACTTGGCCATGGCGTCGGCCCAGGTCATGCGCGGGAAGGGGTTGGGCAGGTCCACGTCCTGGGTCTTCTTGAACAGGTCGCGAATCATTTCTTCCATCAGGGCGGTGATTTCGTCCTCGCCCATGAAGGAGGTTTCGATGTCCACTTGGGTGAACTCGGGCTGGCGGTCGGCCCGCAGGTCTTCGTCGCGGAAGCACTTGGTGATCTGGAAGTAGCGGTCGAAGCCGGACACCATCAGCATCTGCTTGAACAACTGGGGAGACTGGGGCAGGGCGTAGAACTCGCCCGGATGCACCCGGCTCGGCACCAGGTAGTCCCGCGCCCCCTCGGGGGTGGAGCGGGTGAGCATGGGGGTTTCCACCTCGATGAAGCCGTGCTGGTCGAGGAAGTCCCGCAGGGTCTTGGAGACGCGGTAGCGCAGCATCATGTTGGCCTGCATCACGGGACGGCGCAGGTCCAGGTAGCGGTGCTCCAGGCGCACGTTCTCGCTCAGGTTCTCGTCGTCCAGGAGGAAG
>JAGUYQ010000122.1 GCA_020061285.1 Betaproteobacteria bacterium | reverse complement strand
TTCAGCGCGTTCTCACCGATAACGGCAGCGCCTATCGCTCCAGGCTCTTTGCCCGCACCTGCCGGGCATTGGGAATCAAGCACAGCTTCACCCGGCCCTATCGTCCACAAACCAACGGCAAGGCCGAGCGATTCATCCAGACGTGCTTGCGGGAATGGGCTTACGCCAGAACCTACGCCAACAGCGCTGAGCGCACCGCTTGGTTGCCCGCTTTCCTGGCCTATTACAACACGCGACGGCCTCACTCGGCCCTCGGGGATAAGCCTCCTGCTTCTCGCCTCGGCGGGAATAACCTATTGCAACTTAACACCTAACCCTCTCCCGCCCCCCAAAGGGGGGTCCTCATCAGGTGCCAGCCACAAAGCGGCTACCTGATGGGACGGGCGAGGGGAATGCCGGGCACCTTCGGCGCATTTGCATAAGACCGGATATCTCCCCTACCATGGCCGGATGCGACCCGTCCGGCCCTCCCCCCTGCTGCTGCTCGCCCTTGCCTTTTTGGCGGCGGCGGCGGCGGAAATTTTCTCGCTCCACCGCCTGCAGGCCTTGGAAAACCGGCTGTCGGACGCCTTCGTTCGGGAGGTCGCCCTGTCCCGCCAAGCCGACCCGGATATCGTCGTCGTCGATATCGACGAAAAAAGCCTCGCCCGCATGGCCGACAGCGTCGGCAGCTACCCCTGGCCCAGGGCGGTGCACGGCGAGTTGGTGGAAGGCCTCGCCCGCCAGCATCCCAAGGCCATCGTCTTCGACATTCTGTTCACCGACCCGGACATCTACCGCAAGGACAGCGACGCCTATTTCAACCAGGCGCTGGCCGCCCAGTCCAACGTCTATTTCCCTTTCCTGCGCCTGCCGGCCAACGGCGACGCCCAGGGCATTCCTCTCGACGACTACGGGCAGATACTGGGCTTCGAACGCACCCCCGCCGCCCAGGCCGGGGCCAAGGCCGCCCTGGCCCTGCCCGGCGCCCTGGCACCGGAAAACTGGCGCCTCGGTGCCATCAATTACCTCGAGGACCAGGACGGTATCGGCCGCCGTTATTACCTCTACCTGGACGCCCACGGCTGGCGCCTGCCCTCCCTCCCGGCCCGTGTAGCGAAGGGCCTGGGCTACCCCGTCCCGCCCGGCGAGACCTTGCTCCTGGGCTGGCGCGGTCCCGCCTTGGCCCACCGCCACGTGTCCTACGCCGACCTCTACGAGGATTTTTCCCGCCAGCGGCCCCAGCGCCCCGGCGATGAATTCAGCGGCAAGATTGTCATCATCGGCGCCAGCGCCGCCGGCCTCCACGACATCCGCGCCACGCCTGTGGACAGCCTCTACCCGGCGGTGGAAATCCTCGCCACCGCCCTGGACAACCTGAAGAACCGGGACCACATGACCCAGGCCCCGACAGCGGCCATATTCGCCCTCGCGGCAATGCTGCTGGCCGGCCTGTGGGGCGCCTTCGCCCGCGGCTTCAGTCCCCTGCGCATCGCCCTCGGCCTGGCGCCGGCCTCCCTGCTCCTGCTGGGGGCGGAACACTTCGCCGTCACCCGTTTGTGGCTGCTGCCGGTGTTCATTCCCCTGGCCTTCGGCTGGATCTATTACCTCGCCGCCACGGTCCACGTTTACCTCAAGGAGCGGCGGGCAAGGGAGGCGACCATCCGCACCTTCAACCGCTTCCTCGACCCGCGGGTGGTGAAGGAGTTGATGGACAAGGGGCAGACGGCGGAAAGCCTGTCGGGCCGCAGCGGCGAGCTGACGGTGTTGTTCTCCGACATCCGCGGCTTCACCACCCTGTCGGAAAGCCGCACTCCCCAGGAGATCGTGAACTTGCTCAACGGCTACTTCAGCCACCAGGTGGAAGTGATCTTCCGCCACGGCGGCACCCTGGACAAATTCATCGGCGACGCCATCATGGCCTTCTGGGGGGCCCCGGCGGACGACCCCCGGCAGGCGGAGAACGCCGTGGCCTGCGCCCTGGAGATGGCGGATACCCTGCAGGCCTTCAAGCGGGAACTGGGCGCCCAGGGGGAGACCTTCGACGTGGGCATCGGCATCCACACCGGGCCGGCGGTGGTCGGCTTCATCGGATCGGAGCAGCGCCAGGACTACACCGCCATCGGCGACACGGTGAACCTGGCCAGCCGCATCGAGGGCCAGACCAAGGGCGTGGCGCGGGTACTGGTGTCCGCCGACACCCGCCGGCGCTGCGGCGAAACCTTTGACTTTATCGACCACGGCTCCTATAAAGTCAAAGGTCGTAGCCAGGAAGTGCAACTGTTTGAACCGAGGAGAAAAAACCCGTGAAGCGGACCCGCCTGTTGATCGCCGCCCTGGCCCTCGCCGCCAGCTTCGCCGCCTGGGGAGAAAACGCCCAGACCGTCAAGGCCACCGACCTGAAAAAAACCCCCTTCAACGACGCCGAGACCGTGGCCTCCCTGCCGGAAAACACCGTCGTGGAAATCCTCAAGCGCCAGGGGCCGTGGATGCAGATCAAGGCCACCGGCAAGGAGGGCTGGGTGC
>JAGUYQ010000252.1 GCA_020061285.1 Betaproteobacteria bacterium | reverse complement strand
GAACCCGGTGACGGAAGAATTCGGCGCCCTGGTTCCCATCGTCGGCACCCTGGCGACCTCCATCGTCGCCCTGGCGATCGGCATCCCGGTCAGCTTCGGTATCGCCCTGTTCCTCACCGAACTCTCCCCACCCTGGCTGAAGCGCCCCCTGGGCACCGCCATCGAGCTGCTGGCGGGCATTCCCAGCATCATTTACGGCATGTGGGGCCTGTTCGTCTTCGCGCCGGTGTTCGCCGATCACGTGGAGCCCTGGCTCAACGACCATATCGGCCCCCTGCCCATCATCGGCGGATTTTTCCAGGGGCCGCCCATGGGCATCGGCGTCCTCACCGCCGGCATCATCCTGGCCATCATGGTGATCCCCTTCATCGCCTCGGTGATGCGCGACGTGTTCGAAATCGTCCCCGGCGTGCTCAAGGAGTCCGCCTACGGCCTCGGCGCCACCACCTGGGAGGTGGTGTGGAACATCGTCCTGCCCTACACCAAGGCGGGCGTGGTGGGCGGCGTCATGCTCGGCCTCGGCCGCGCCCTGGGGGAAACCATGGCGGTCACCTTCGTCATCGGCAACGCCCACGAGCTGCACAAATCCCTGCTGATGCCCGGCAACAGTATCGCCTCGGCCCTGGCCAACGAGTTCACCGAAGCGGTGGGCGACTTGTATACCGCCTCCCTGATCGAACTGGGCCTGATCCTATTCGTCATCACCTTCATCGTGCTGTCCCTCTCCAAGCTGTTGCTGATGCAACTCAGCAAGGGTGAAGGCCGCCAGTCGTAGGAAAGCGAGCACATGCTACCGATCTACACCCGCCGCCGCCTCATCAACGGCTTCAATCTGACCGTCGCCCTACTGGCCATGGCCTTCGGCCTCTTCTGGCTGACCTGGATCCTCTTCACCCTGTTCAAGTACGGGTTCGGCGGCCTCAGCATGGACCTGTTCACCAAGATGACGCCCCCGCCGGGCAGCGACGGTGGCCTGCTCAACGCCATCGCCGGCAGCTTGGCCATGACCATGGCCGCCACCGCCATCGGCACGCCGGTGGGCATCATGGCCGGCACCTATTTGGCGGAATTCGGCCAGCGGGGCTGGCTGGCCCCCGTCACCCGCTTCATCAACGACATCCTGCTATCCGCCCCGTCCATCGTCATCGGCCTGTTCATCTACGAAATCTATGTCGTCAAGGTAGGGCACTTCGCCGGCTGGGGCGGCAGCCTGGCCCTGGCCCTGATCGTGATTCCGGTGGTGGTGCGCACCACCGAGGACATGCTGAAGCTGGTGCCCAACAGCCTGCGGGAGGCCGCCGCCGCCCTCGGCGCCCCCCGCTGGAAGGTCATCACCCTGATCACCTGGCGCGCCTCCAAGGCGGGCATGATGACCGGCATCCTCCTGGCGGTGGCGCGGATTTCCGGTGAAACCGCCCCCTTGCTGTTCACCGCCCTCAACAACCAGTTCTGGAGCTCCAACATGAACCAGCCCATGGCCAACCTGCCGGTGGTGGTGTTCCAGTTCGCCATGAGCCCTTACGACGACTGGCACAAACTGGCCTGGGCCGGCGCCCTGCTCATCACCTTGAGCGTACTGGGCCTCAACATCCTGGCACGGGTCGTTTTCCGCCAGAAAATGCCTTCGAATTAACCTTCTGATTCAGGACCCCCAATGGACGGACAATTGATACAAAACCCGAAGATCCAGGTGCGCAACCTGAACTTTTACTACGGCAAGTTCCACGGCTTGAAGGACGTGAGCATGGACATTCCGGAGAAAAAGGTCACCGCCTTCATCGGCCCCTCCGGCTGCGGCAAATCCACCCTGCTGCGCACCTTGAACCGCATGTACGACCTTTACCCCGCCCAGCGCGCGGAAGGGGAGATTCTCCTCGACGGCCAGAACATCCTCGACGCCAAGCAGGACCTCAACAAGCTGCGGGCCAAGGTGGGCATGGTGTTCCAGAAGCCGACGCCGTTCCCGATGTCCATCTACGACAATATCGCCTTCGGGGTGAAGCTCTACGAGAACCTGTCGAAGCGGGACATGGACGAACGGGTGGAATGGGCCCTGAAAAAGGCCGCCCTGTGGAACGAGGCGAAGGACATTCTCAACCAGAGCGGCAACAGCCTCTCCGGCGGCCAGCAGCAGCGCCTGTGCATCGCCCGCGGCATCGCCGTGAAGCCCGAAGTGGTGCTCCTCGACGAGCCCGCCTCGGCCCTCGACCCCATTTCCACCGCCAAGATCGAAGAACTGATCAACGAGTTGAAAGAGGAATACACCATCGTCATCGTCACCCACAACATGCAGCAGGCGGCCCGTGCTTCGGACTACACCGCCTTCATGTACCTGGGTGAACTGATCGAGTTCGACAAGACCGACTCCATCTTCGTCAAGCCGAGCAAGAAGCAGACGGAGGACTACATTACCGGTCGTTTCGGCTAACCGGCAGCAGCCATTGCCCAAGCAGAAGGGGCGCCTCGGCGCCCCTTCTGCTTTTCCAACTACGCGTCTTGCTTCAAGAGGCCGCCGCCCTCACCACCCCCGCCAGTTTTTCCGCCCAGCCTCGCACGGCGTCGCCGTCGGCCCCTTCCACCATCACCCGCAGCACCGGTTCGGTGCCCGACGGGCGCAACAGCACGCG
>JAGUYQ010000086.1 GCA_020061285.1 Betaproteobacteria bacterium | reverse complement strand
GCCTGAGCCTGACCGGATCGCTGGGCTATGAATCGGCGGAACTCGGCGACCTCTTCAAATGGAGCAGCCGGGCTTTCGTCATGGGTCCGCTGGCCGGCACAATACTTTCGCTGCCGATCTTCGACGGCGGCGCTCGCCAGGCGGGGGTGGATCAGGCTACTGCCGCTTACCAGGAAGACGTCGCCAACTATCACCAGACCGTGCTGCGCGCCTTCAAGGAAGTCGAGGACAACCTCGCCCACCTGCGCCTGCTCGGCGACCAGACCCAGGCGCAGGACGACGCGGTCAAATCCTCCCGCCGCGCCGCCGGCCTTTCGCAGATACAGTATCGGGAAGGGCAGGTCAGCCATCTCGATGTCATCGACGCCGACCGCAGCGTGCTGCAGCAGCAACGGGTATCGGTACAGCTCGATGCCGAACGGGCCCGCGCGACCGTAAACCTAATCCGCGCCATCGGCGGCGGCTGGGGTGGGCCAGGTTAAGCCGGCCCGTCTGCTGCGATCATGTCGGGCATGACACCAGCGATGCGGCAACGAGCATCGAAATCGAAGCTGACCCCTTTGATTTCATGGCAGGAAGGAGGCGGTTAAGACCGCCGGGTATCGCAAAATCGTTGGGCCAGGGGCAGCGGTGACAGGATTTGATGAGCATGAAGGCCTGTCGCAAACCCTTCAATGCCGGCGACAGAAAATCAACGTAAATTCAATTTGTTATTTATTGGCATCCCTTTTGCATCGCTTAGGCCATGCCTTGTCCCCACTCCTCCCCCGCCATGGAGCATCTAACTCCCCCCCAAGCCGCGCAGGCTGGCGAACTGCTGGCTGGCTTCTAGCGGAAGGAGTTGCCCAAGGGCCATTTACTCTCCACCCCCACCAGCCGGCGGGACCAAGTGTTCATCGTCCATTCGGGCCGTCTGCGGGTTTATTTGGCGGGGGAAAACCGGGAATTGAGCCTGAGTTTCCTCGAAGCCGGCGACATCTACACCACCCATACCCCCACCTACGTGGAAGCGGTGACCCCCACCTCCATCTGGGTCATGGGCACGCAGGAATTCGCCCGCAAGCTGGCTTCGGACCCCAGCGCCACCCCGATGATAATGCGGGTTCTGGGTCGTCTCCTCGCCAATGCCGTCACCCTGATCGAGGACTTGGCTTTCCGGGAGGTGCCGGCCCGCCTAGCCCGCTTCCTGATAGGCGTCACGGAAAGACGCGGCCAGCATCACGAGGAGGGCTGGCTGATTCCCCTGGACCTCGGCACGGAAGATATCGCCAGCCTGCTCGGCTCCACCCGCCAGACCGTTTCTTCCCTGATGAACCAATGGGAAAGGGAAGGGCTTCTCCAGCGCCAGGGCCGGCGCACCCTGCTGATTCGGTCATTGCAGGCGCTGAAGGAACGCTGCCCTCCCTCGGCCTGAAGGATTTCCCTTTCATCGATTGTCGGCCAGACGACAGACAAGCGGAGCCGCGTCACCATAAAGTAACCCCTTACCGTTCTTTCAGGGGGTTCTATGCCGCAAACCAGCGCCAACAAGAAAACCGACCGTTACGTGAGCTTCCAGGGGATAGACTGCGTCGGCAACGCCCGGCGGATCATGGAATTCATCGACCGCAACCTGGCCGTGCCGGGCCGGAGCAACGCCTTCTGGGAATATTTCGCCAAGAAGCGCTTCGGCGGTTCCGGGCCCCAACCCGACAACCTCCTCCTGATCCACTCCAACATCAACCAAGTACGGGAACTGTTCGAAACCTGGAACGACGAAGAAGCCCTGGCGCTGTTGGAGCAGTTGGAGGAGGAGTGCTGCTAAGGATGGGGGCAGGCTAGGTCAGTGAAGGGGGGTAACGTCCGAATTGAGCAGCCTGCGCGGCTTTTCGCGCAGGTCAGCTCGAATGAAGTGTTAGACCACTACTCGGGAATTTCTTGAGGAATGACATTTACTTTTGAGTCGTACATTTTTGCTTTTAGCAGTGCCACTGCCTCCATTGCATTTTGGATCGATTGCTCGGACACGTCAGATGGCGACGGTATTAGCGTGCTGATTGGTTCTCCGCTCAGGCCATGAACTTTTACGCGAAGCTGCCCAGATGCTGCGCCAGCCTTTACAGCCAAACCGACTGCAAATAATCCATTTAGGTCAACGTCTGCTTTTTTTGTTTCGAGTTCTGCCTCAATGCGAAAGATAACGCCCACCTTCTTTTGCTGGTTGTCAGTTACGACGTACTTGTAATTGATGTAGTCCCGTTGAACGACAACTTTCTTTGCAGAGCCCGAAAGCAGGGAGGTTAGATATGACACCTTCCCATCAACTGACACCGAATAGGCTTTGAGTGACACGTCATGGTTTGCGAGCTCGCCCAAAACCTGTTCTTTGTTGGACTTGTAAAATTCAAACGGCGTGGCGCCAGGGTTGTAAGCAGCGAATGCCTTCGACATGACGGCTTGATCTGTAATCGCAAGTGGAGCCGTCCTTTGGTTGAGGCCGCGAATCTGGACTTCATTTAGTACGGGGGCGGCTGAGGCTGAATCGAATAGGAATAGTGACATTGCTGCAATTGCAAGAGCCTTCTTCATGCTGTCCTCCCTTGGTGGTGAAAGTAGTGTGGTGGTAGTGGTCTAATTTTTAATTAGATTTCATCTTTGAAATATAAACCCGCAAGCTACGCCATGTAACACTTCCTGTCAAAACACATCATGTTGTTTTAGCACAACATTTAGTAGATTTACCAGGACAAATCCTTCGTCAAACACGGCATACTTCTTTTTACCGTCATAACTTCTATTCATTGACCACCGCTCTTCCCCCCTCCCACCTTGCCTTCACACGGTTTACTTCCCCAGCCCCACCCTCTATCATGGCCGAAGCCATAAATCATTCTTTCCATTCAACAACTTAATAACAGCATAAAGAATTTTTAGAGGGAACCACCATGCCATCCGGCCCGAGAGAGATCGTCACCCCCTTCCGCCCCATTCCCCTGGACGTGCCGGAGGGCATGAAGCCCAACGAGTTTTTCAACAGTACCGAGAACCTTAACGACCTGGTGCACAACAACGGCCTGCTGCAGAACCCGGAGGGGCTGCTGCTGTACCGCAAGGCCCTGGGCCACAGCAACGAGTTCGACACTTCCATCATCTACAACACCTCCCAATCCATCCTCGACCCCCTGGGCCGGCCCGTGCGGCGCACCCAGGTGCCGGAGGCGGTGAAGCACGTGTGGAACCGGATGAACCAGGTCATCGTGGACTACATGCTGGAGCGCTACCCGGACCCGGACAGGCACCTGGTGCTGGCGGGGGAAGCCAGCCTGGACGCTACTTGGCCCCTGACCTCGCCGGGGGTGCCGAGCATCCGCATGTTGCACAACCACTTCATCGTCTTCGACAAGGAGGCGTTGAAGAACGCCCCCCTGGCCGACACGGACAACCCCAACCTCACCGACGGCGGCCAGCACTCCCTGTTCCAGGCCCACATGCGAGACGTGTACCGGGCCTTTTTCGACGAGCTGGATTTGGAAATCCTGCAACCCTGCCAGGCGGGCTCGTGCAAGATCGCCCTCACCGGCTACCCACAAGGGCTGCCGAGTTGGGAGGTGACGGGAGGGGCCGCGTCCCTGAAAGAGGTGCGTTTCTGGAAGGAGTACGACATCATCCTCAAGGGCTTCATCGACTTCTACCGCACCTTCTTCGGACAAGTGTCGACCAGGAACGCGCCGCTGCCGGCGGGCATCCATTTCCCCGACCTGGTCCGGCAACGGCTGCAGCACAACAACGACTTCCTGCGCGCGGCCAAGATGGTGCGCGACCGCTGCATCGGCGACGCCAAATACGCCAACGCCATCCGGTGGCAGCCGGCCTTCAAGCAGCTGATCTATCGCAACGACACCGGCAAGCTGATCGTCACCATCAGCCAGAACTCGATCGGCAACGCCATCACCGAGCTTCTGGGGGTGGTGGTGGACCGCCGTCCGGACTCCGACGCCTACGGAAAGGCCGAACCGGCCCTCGTCGAGAAACTGCTCGAGGTCCGGCGCCGGCTGGTGGAGGCGGACCTCGGCACGGGGATCGCCACGCCTTACTGGGACGCCGGCTGAGATCAGCGCAGGCGGTTGCGGACGTCTTCCAGGAGGGAGAGCAGCTGGTCGGCGGC
>JAGUYQ010000134.1 GCA_020061285.1 Betaproteobacteria bacterium | reverse complement strand
CCTCAAGCTGGCCTCCCCGGAGGACAAGAAGCCCGCCCAGGACAACACCCTCGCGGCGGCCCCTGCCGCCGCCGTTTCCGACGACCAAACCGCCCGGCTCCTGGCGCTGACCCACCAGGTGGGCCAGTTGGAAGCGTACTTGGCGGATACGCACAAGCAATTGGCCCTGATGGAGCGGGAACTGAAACAAATCCGCATGCAACCGCCGCCGCCCCCTCCCGACAACAGCGGGTGGATTGCGGCCGTGGTCGCCGCCTTGTTCGGCGGCGCCTTGGCCGCCCACCTCTTCCTGCGCCACGGACAAACCCTGCGGGAACGCCTTTCCGGGCGCTTCGGACGCAAAACCCCATCGGCAGCGGCCTCATCTGGGCAAGCCGACGAACCCGGCCATCCCTTCCAGGCCCAGCCCAGACTGTTGCCCAAACAGGAAGCCGAAGCGGCGCCGGACATGGACGCCGGACGCAACGCCATCTCGGTGTCCTTTTCCGACTCCCTTCCGGACGACACCAGCCTTTACCTCTCCCGCGACATGAGCGACCAGACCCTGGCCGCCATGGAAAAGCACGTCACCTTGGATAAAAGCGATGCCGCGCCTTGGCTGACGCTGCTCGGGATTTATGCCGACCGCTCGATGGTGGGGCGTTTCGACGCCCTGGCCGCGCAGTTCCAGGAGGCGTTCGACGCCCCCGACCTGGGGCAAAAAGTACGGGAACTGGCAAAACGGCTAGGCCATACCGATAGCCCAACCGCCCCGGCGGAAGACCTGGACTTCGACAGCCTGGTGGCGCCCCACGAAGCAAGCTTGGAAACGAACGAAGCGGCAGACACAGCCGCGCCCGCCGAACTCGACCAGACCCTGGTACTGCGCGCCCCCCTGGACTTGGAAGTGGCTCAGTTCAGCGAGGATCAACCAGATAGCGAAACCGAGCAGACCCTCGACATCGAGTTGACGGAATCCCCTGCGGGGGAGGAGGAAGCACTTCCCCCCTTGGACCTGCCCCTGGACGAAGAACCGGTGGCCGCCGGCGCCGGGGGAAAAACCGCCGCCACGGCTGAAGAAAAGGAAGAGGACATCAACCTGCTGGACATTCCCCTCGAGTTTTCACTGCCTACGGATGACCGCTCCGTTGAACAAAGGGGCACTGAAGCGGAAACAGACGAGGGGGAGCCGCTGGAAATGATCGAACTCCCCCCCCTGGAAATGGAACTCCCCCCGGCGGAAAAACCCTCCGCCGACGGAAAGTAACGACAGTTAGGCCTCGGCGGCTTCCTTTTCCGCGGCGTTTTTCTTGCGCACTTCCTTGGGGTTGGCGATCAAGGGACGGTAAATCTCGATCCGGTCCAAATCCCGCAGCACGGCATCGGGTTTGGCCGCCTTGCCGTAAATCCCCATCTTGTTCTTGGCCGGGTCGATCTCCGGAAACCGTTGCAGCATTCCGGACCGTTCCACCGCCTGAATCAGCGTGGCGCCTTCCGGCACTTCCACTTGCAGCACCGTCTGTTGCTTGGGCAACGCGTAAGCCACTTCCACCGTAATCATTTTCTCGCTCATAGTCTCACCCATAAAGTTTTTCCGCCCGCCGCACGAACGCCTCCACGAAACTGTTGGCGATGTAGCTGAATACCGGGCCGATCACCTTCTCCAGCATCTTGCTGGAGAACTCGTACTGCAACCTGAACTCCACCTTGCAGGCATCCTCCGCCAACTCCGCGAAACGCCAGCTTCCCACCAGATGGCTGAAGGGACCTTCCCGCAGCGACATCTCTATGAGACCGGGAGCCTGGCGGCTGTTTTCGGTGGTAAAGCTCTGCCGCAAGTGGTGGTAGTCGATATGGACCGTCGCCACCACCGTTTGTTCATCCCGCCACTTCACCTCCGTCCCGCCGCACCAGGGCAGGAAGGAGGCGTAATTCTCCACCTCGTCCACCAAAGCGAACATCCGCGCCGCGGAGTACCCTACCAAAACCGACTTCTCTACCAGCGCCATCGGGCTACCCGAAAAAGCTGGTAAAATACACGATTTGCAACCTCCTTGAAACACCCGCCTGGTCAGTAAAACAAACTCAAGCGAGTGTTGCATAGCCGCCATCCATTAGCCCATTTCCGACACCGCCATGTCCATCGCCGTCAATAAAAAAGCCTTCCACGACTACTTCATCGAAGAGAAGTATGAAGCCGGCATGGTCCTGGAAGGTTGGGAGGTCAAGGCCATCCGCGCCGCCCGCGCCCAGATCAAGGAGGCTTACGTGGTTATCCGGAAGCAGGAACTGTTCCTGATCGGCTGCCACATCAGCCCTCTCCCCGAGGCCTCCACCCACATCCACCCCGACCCGGTGCGGACGCGCAAATTGCTGCTGAAGATGGGGGAAATCAACCGCCTCATCGGCAAGGTGGAGCGATCGGGTTACGCCCTGGTGCCCCTCGACCTCCACTATTCCAAGGGCCGCATCAAGCTGGAAATCGGCCTCGCCAAGGGCAAGAAACAGCACGACAAGCGGGAGGCCGAGAAAGACCGGGAATGGCAGCGGGAGAAGGATCAACTCCTCAAGGCGGCGAAGCGAAGTTAGTGGCTTCCCTCGCCCTTCCTTACCCTCCTAACGGATGCCGCTCCTTATCCCCCCGTGGCCTCCCGTCCCGCCTTAGAAGCAGTCCAAACTCCGCGCCAATCAAGGATAAACACCCATATAATCCTCCGCTTGCCCCCGTAAAAAATTACTTATGAGAAAAATAAAATAAATGGATAAGCCCCTGCCAAGCAACCATGCTATTCTGCCCCGCAGCTAAGAAAAACAACATTCGCACACAGCTAGAACAACAACTACGCACCACACATTTTAAGGAGAGAAATGTGTCAAAACTCGTAAACCCCCACGGTGGCGGTGAACTCAAACCCCTGCTGCTGACCGGCGACGCGCTGGCGGCCGAAAAGAAACACGCTGAAAGCCTCCCCAAAGTCAAACTGTCTTCCCGTGAGACCGGCGACGTCATCATGATGGGCATCGGCGGCTTCACCCCCCTCACCGGCTTCATGACCCGCGCCGACTGGGAAGGCGTGTGCGATGGCATGAAGATGGCCAACGGCCTGTTCTGGCCCATTCCCATCACCCTCTCCACCGACCAGGTCACCGCCGACGGCCTCAAGACCGGCGATGAAGTAGCCCTGGTGGACGGCGAGACCGGCGAAATCATGGCCACCATGAAGGTGTCCGAAAAGTACGCCATCGACAAGGCCCACGAGTGCATGCAGGTGTACAAGACCACCGACATGGAACACCCCGGCGTCAAGATGGTGATGGCGCAGGGCGACGTCAACCTGGCTGGCTCGGTGAAAGTCCTTTCCACCGGCGACTTCAAGGAAGTTTACGGCGACCAGTTCATGACCCCCGCCGAGACCCGCGCCAAGTTCGAGCAACTGGGCTGGTCCAAGATCGCCGCCTTCCAGACCCGCAACCCCATGCACCGCTCCCATGAGTACCTGGCCAAGATCGCCATCGAGACCATGGACGGCGTGCTGGTCCACTCTCTTCTGGGCGCGTTGAAGCCCGGCGACATCCCCGCCGAAGTGCGCTCCGAAGCCATCAGCGTTCTGGTCGATAACTACTTCGCCCCCAACACCGTGATCCAGGCCGGCTACCCGCTGGACATGCGCTACGCCGGCCCCCGCGAGGCTCTGCTGCACGCCCTGTTCCGCCAGAACTACGGCTGCTCGCACCTCATCGTCGGCCGCGACCATGCCGGCGTGGGCGACTACTACGGCCCCTTCGACGCCCAGAAGATTTTCGACGAAATCCCCAAGGACGCCCTCGAAACCAAGAACATGAACATCGACTGGACCTTCTGGTGCAACAAGTGCGGCGGCATGGCCTCCCAGCGTACCTGCCCCCACACCAAGGATGACCGCATCCTGTTGTCCGGCACCAAGGTGCGCTCCATGCTCTCCGAGGGCCAGGATCTTCCGGTCGAGTTCAGCCGCCCGGAAGTAGCCAAGGTGTTGCAAAAGTACTATGCCGGCCTCACCGCCGAGCAAAACGTCAAGGTGGAACTGAAAGGCCATTCCGCCAAATAGGTAAAAAGGGAAAAGCCGGCTGCATATGCATCCGGCTTTGTTTTAATCGTGGTAGAAACTGAAGGAGTGAAACAATGCCAACCTACGTACGCACTGATAAATGCGACGGCTGCACGGGCGGTGACAAGACCGCTTGCATGTACATCTG
>JAGUYQ010000224.1 GCA_020061285.1 Betaproteobacteria bacterium | reverse complement strand
GTGAAACCGCGGCAATGCCGGCCAGGGTGGAGGGGACAGCCTTGGTAAGGCGTGGCAGGCCGTAGATGATGGCCATGGTCAGCGCGATGAGACCCAACATGGTGTAGAGCGGCATGCCCGTCATCCAGGTTGGCGTGCCATCCGGTCCCGGCATCTTGAAGTGCCCCAACTGCGCCAGAAAGATCACGATGGCCAAGCCGTTGACGAAGCCTAGCATGACCGGGAACGGCACCATGCGGATGAACTTGCCCAGCTTCAGCAATCCGAATGCAATTTGCAGCACGCCCATCAACACCACGGTGGCGAACAGGTATTCCACCCCATGCTGTACCACCAGTGCCACCATGACCACTGCCAGCGCGCCGGTGGCGCCTGAGATCATGCCAGGCCTGCCGCCGAAGGCGGCGGTGATGATGCCCATGATGAAGGCCGCGTAGAGGCCGGTGAGGGGGTGGACATGGGCCACGAAGGCGAAGGCAATGGCCTCCGGCACCAGGGCCAGGGCAACGGTCAGACCGCTCAGGGTGCAAAGCTTGAGGCGGGAAAAGGTGAAATTCGAGTAGCTATTCGGGTTCATGCGCGGCGTCCAAATGGAAATAAAATTCTCTCATCTGCTGCCTCGAGCCACTGTCCTTGCCCGCTGGGGCCGTAGCGAGGCCAACGTGGCTACGGCTGCGGAAATGAAAAAGCCTCGCATCGTTGCGAGGCTTAAACTTGTCTGGCTCCCCGACCTGGACTCGAACCAGGGACCTGCGGATTAACAGTCCGTCGCTCTACCGACTGAGCTATCGGGGAATCGAGAAGGTGCGTATGATAATGACTGAAACCCGGTTGGTCAACAGTAAAATGGCGGGGAGGGGGTTTCCACGGACCCTGCGCAAAGCAACGACTTGTATCCTAGATGACCGCAGGCATTATTAATTCTCACCTCGAAGATTTCAGGCAGGCGTTGGCTCTCCATCAGGCCGGAAGACTTGAGGAGGCGAAAGCCCGCTATCAGGCATTGCTTTCCCTGCAACCGGACTCCCCCGACCTGATTCATCATTTGGGGTTAGTGCATTTCCAACTCAAGGATTATGCGGCGGCGGAAACCTTGCTGCGACAGGCTATTTCCCTGCGCGGGGGGGCCGCCGATTTCCACTTCAACCTGGGTTCGATGCTGCTGGAGCAGGGGCGTTTTCAGGAGGCCGAGGAGGCTTTTCGCCAAGCGGCGGCGCTAAAGCCTTACGATGCGGGCATCCTGAACAACCTGGCGGTTTCGCTTTCCTCCCAGAAACGCCACGGGGATGCCGAAGCGATATTGCATCGGGCCCTGAAGTTGTTGCCGGACGATGCCGAACTCCACTTCAACTTGGCCAACACGCTGCGCTCGCTTGGCGACGAGGCGGCGGCGGAGGAGCGTTTTCGCCGTGCGCTCGCCTTGCAGGAAAATTATGGGGCGGCGTGGGTGAATCTGGGCGAACTGCTGCTTGCCCAGAACCGGCTGGACGAGGCGGGGAGTTGCCTCAACAAGGCATTGGCAATCGACCCCCGCCTGCCCGAGGCGAGGAACGGCCTGGCGGCCGTGTTGCGGGGGCAAAATCGCCTGCCGCAGGCCGAGGAAGCGCTAAGGGCGCTCCTGGTGGAGACGCCGGATTACCCCGAGGGCTGGAACAATCTCGGCGTGGTGTTGAACGACGCGGGACGGCTGGAGGAGGCGGAAAGCTGCTTCCGCCACGCCCTGGCGCTGCGTCCGGATTACGCCGTGGCCTGGAACGGCCTGGGTAGCGTGCTGATGGATTCCTTGCGCATCGAGGAGGCCAAGTCGGCCTACCTGGCCGCCCTAGCCGCCGACCCTGGCTATCCCCATGCCCATTGGAATCTCGGCATTCTATTGCTGATGGAGGGGGACTTCGCCCATGGTTGGCCGGAATACGAGTGGCGCCTCCAGCGCAAGGAAGTGGCCCATTTATACGCCGGTTATGCGGCGCCCCTGTGGCAGGGAGAAAGCTTGCAGGGAAAGACGATTCTGCTCCATGCCGAGCAGGGCCTGGGGGATACCCTTCAATTCATCCGCTTTGCGCCCATGGCGGCGCGCCAGGTGCAGCGGGTGGTGGTGGAGTGTCAGCCGGGATTGAAACGCCTGCTGACCACCGTTGCCGGCGTGGCCGAGGTGTGCGCCAAGGGGGAGCCCTTGCCCCACTACGACGTGCACTGCCCGATAATGAGCCTGCCGTATCGGCTGGGAGTCAAAGCCATTGCCGACATTCCCGTCGCGATTCCCTATCTCTCCGCGGAGCCGCAGGCCATCGCCCGCTGGGAGGAGCGTTTGCGCCGCCTGCCCGGCCTCAAGGTGGGGCTGGTGTGGGCGGGTGACCCGAGAAAGCATGAGCCGGACGCCAACCGCATCGACCAGCGGCGCAGCCTGAACCTGCACGCATTCGAGCCCTTGTTCGGCCTGCCGGGGGTGAGCTATGTCAGTTTGCAGAAGGGGGCGGCGAGCGCCCAAGTCCCGGCCTACGGCGATAGGGTAGCGGACTGGATGGACGAGATCGGGGATTTCGCCGATACCGCCGCCCTGG
>JAGUYQ010000293.1 GCA_020061285.1 Betaproteobacteria bacterium | reverse complement strand
TCTGCGAGGTGGGCGGTAAGCCGCCCATCCCTGCTTACCCCGCTTTCCGCCTGCGGGAGAGGAGGTGCTGGCGCGACCCTCATCTTCGCTATACTCTGAAGCATCATGGCCCTGCTCGAAATCCGAAACGTCACCCGCCGCTACGGCGGCCTGGCGGCGGTGGAGGACGTTTCCTTCACCGTCGAGGCCGGGGAGTTCTTCACCCTCCTCGGCCCCTCCGGCTGCGGCAAGACCACCCTGTTGCGGATGATCGCCGGCTTCGAGGACCCCGACGCCGGCCGCATCCTCCTGGACGGCAAGGACCTGGCCGGCATTCCGCCGGAGAAGCGCCCGGTGCACACGGTGTTCCAGAGCTATGCCCTGTTCCCCCACATGACGGTGGCGGAAAACATCGCCTTTCCCCTGAAAATGGCGCGGCGTCCCGCCGAGGACATCCGCCGCTTCACCCAAGAGGCCCTCGACCAGGTCCACCTCGGCGACAAGCGCGACCACTATCCCCACGAGTTGTCCGGGGGCCAGAAGCAGCGGGTGGCCCTGGCAAGGGGACTGGTGAACAAGCCCCGCCTGCTGCTCCTGGACGAGCCCCTGGGCGCCCTGGACGCCAAGCTGCGGGAGCGCATGCAACTGGAACTGATCGCCCTGCAGCGGGACGTGGGGGTGACCTTCGTTTTCGTCACCCACGCCCAGCAGGAGGCCCTGGCCCTGTCCCACCGCATCGCCGTGATGAACGCGGGGCGCATCGAGCAACTGGACGAACCGGACCGGATTTACGGCTTTCCCAAAAACCGCTTCGTGGCCGACTTCATCGGCAGCATCAACCTGCTGGAGGCGGAGGTGGCCGCCTCCACCCCCGCCCATCTGCTGCTGCGCACCCCCGGCCTGGGAGAGGTCGCCGCCCCTCCCGCCCCCGACGTGCCGGCCGGAACGAAAGGCACCCTGGCCCTGCGCCCCGAGCAGATACGCCTCGCCGCCCGCGGCGGCCCCCACGAACTGAAGAACCATTTCCACGGCACGGTGGAGGACTACCTCTACCTGGGGGACGTGACGGTGTACAAGGTGCGCCTGGACGACGGCCCGATCCTGGAAGCCCTCCTCGCCAACTCCGCGCCGGGACGGGCGAAGTTCTTCGAGACCGGCGACCCGGTGTCCGTCGCCTGGCGCCACGATGCGGGGCGCTTTCTCCATGACTGACACCGGGGAAATCCCTTCGCCCGCATCGGAAGACTCCCCTCCCCCGCAAGCGGGGGAGGGGTTGGGGAAGAGGGTACGCCGCCGACGCCGAGACCCCATCAAGTGGGCCATCACCACCCCGCCCTTTGTCTTTCTGACAGCCTTCTTTTTCCTGCCTTTTTTGATCGTGGTGGCCGCCTCCTTCCGCTATCCCGGCGAGTTCGGCGGCTTGGCTCCCCTCTTTCCGCTCCAGGGCCTGCCCGGCAAGGACAGCGGCCTGACCCTGGAGACCTACCGCTTTTTCTTCGGCGATTTCACCTACACGGAAATCTTCCTCAAGTCCTTCGCCGTGGCGGGCCTCACCACCCTGATCTGCATCGTCATGGCCTATCCCCTGGCCTGGCTCATCGCCCGCAGCCCGAAGAAACGCCGCGACCTGCTGGTGCTGCTGGTGATCCTGCCCTTCGCCAGTAACTTCCTCATCCGGATCTACGCCTGGATCATCATCCTCGGCCCCTTCAACCTGCTCTACACCTCCTTCGCCGTGATCGCGGGCATGGTCTACGTCCACCTGCCCTTCATGGTGCTGCCCCTCTACACCAACCTGGAGAAGCACGACCCCGCCCTGCTGGAGGCGGCCCAGGACCTGGGAGCCAACGGCTGGACCCGCTTCTGGCGCATCACTTTTCCCCTGTCCCTGCCGGGCGTCTTTTCCGGCTCCGCCCTGGTGTTCATCCCCGTCCTGGGCATGTTCGCCATTCCCGAGCTGCTGGGCGGCACCGGCGACATCCTGATCGGCAACCTGATCAAGGAGCAATTCCTGGACAACCGGGACTGGCCCCTGGGCGCCACCCTGTCCATCCTCCTCACCCTGGCGGTGCTGGCCCTGGCCGGGCTGTCGGCCTGGGCGGGGCGGGGCAAGGGAAGGGGGGCCTGATGCCCGCCCGCTTCTGGCTGTGGGCCGCCTCCCTCGGGGTGTACGCTTTCCTCTACGTCCCCCTGGCGGTGGTGGTGCTGTTCTCCTTCAACGATTCCGCCCTCAATGCCGCCTGGGTGGGATTCACCCCCCGCTGGTACGGCAAGCTGCTGCACAACCCGGATATGCTCCACGCGGCGGGCAACTCCCTCCTGATCGCGGTGATTTCCTCCACCCTCGCCACCCTCCTCGGCACCATGGCGGGCCTCGCCATGCACCGCTACCGCCCGCGCCTCCTGCCCTTCCTCGCCATCACCCCGGTGGCCATGCCGGAAATCCTCCTCGGGGTATCCCTGCTGCTGTTCTTCCGCCAAGTGCTGGACCTGACCCTGGGCTTCGTCTCCATCGTCATCGCCCACATCACCTTCAGCATCGGCTTCGTCGCCCTCATCATCCGCGCCCGCCTGGCGGGCATGGACGAGAGCATTTTCGAGGCCGCCCGTGACTTGGGCGCCAGCCCATGGGAAACCTTCCGCCGCGTCACCCTGCCCCTGATTCTCCCCGGCGTGGTGGCGGGCTTCCTGATGTCCTTCACCCTGTCCATCGACGACTTCGTCATCACCTTCTTCACCGCCGGGGTGGGGGTCTCCACTCTCCCCCTGCAAATCTATTCCATGATCAAGGTGGCGGTGACGCCGGAGGTGAACGCGGTCTCCACCCTGCTGATGGCCCTGACCCTGACCCTGATCGCCCTGGCCTCCCGCGTCGCCCCCGAAGTGCTGAAGGGGGAAAAATGAAACGCTGCCGCGCGACCGCCCTCGCCCTCCTCCTGGCCCTCGGCGCCGCTGTCGCCCGAGCCGAGGACGTGCTCTACCTCTACAACTGGAACAACTACATCTCCGACGAGACCGCCCGCCGCTTCGAGGAAAGCTGCCGCTGCACCCTGAAGCAGGATTACTACTCCGACAACGAGGAGATGCTAGCCAAGCTGGAGGCGGGGGCCAGCGGCTACGACATCCTGGTGCCCACCGGCAACGCAGTGGAATCCCTGGTCCGCCGCGGCGCCCTGCGCCCGCTGGACAAGGCGCAACTGCCCCACCTGAAGAACATCAACCCGGCCTATCTCGACACCTGGTACGACCCCGGCAACCGCTACTCCGTCCCCTACGCCTACACCGTGACCCTGCTGGGCTACAATGCGACGCGGCTGAAGGAGCGGGGCCTGCCCACCGACACCTGGGCCCTGATTTTCGAGCCGAAATACCTGGAAAAGCTGAAGGGAAAAGTGACGGTCCTCAACAGCCAGCGGGAGCTGATGGGGGCGGCCATGCTCTACCTGGGCCATTCCCCCCAGGACAAAGACCCGGCCGAATGGGAACAGGCGAAAAACCTCATCCTGCGGGCCAAGCCCTACTGGGCCACCTTCTCCAACAGCACCTACATCAAGGACCTGGCCATCGGCAACATCTGGGTGGCCCACGGCTACTCCAACGACATGTACCGGGCCCAGCAGGACGCCCTGGCCGCCCGCCGCCCCTTCGCCATCGGCTTCACCACGCCGAAGGAGGGGGCGGTGCTGGCGGTGGACAATTTTGTCCTCCACCGCTCCGGCCGCCGCCCGGACTTGGCCCACAAGTTCATCGACTTCATGCTGGAAGGCCGCAACGCCGCCGACGTGTCCAACCTGATCGGCGCCGGCAACCCCAACGCCGCCGCCCTGCCCTACATCCGCGCCGATATCGCCGACAACCCGGCGATTTTCCCCAAGGACACCCGGGGTCTGGTCATGCTGAGGGACTTCGACGCCCGCAGCCGGCGCCTGCTGTCCCGCCTGTGGACGGAGATCAAGGTGAAATGACCGCTTCCGCTCCCCGCGCCGTCGAGAGCCCCCAGACCGGTCCCCACGACAAACTGGCCGAGGTGGTGGCGCGCCATTTGGCCGAACCCTTCCGCAAGCCCTACGCCGCCCATACCCTGGCAGCCTTCGAGGAAATTCGCCCCCTGATGGAGAGCTCCGGCAAGCCCCTGATTTTCGACTCCTGCTGCGGCGTGGGGGAAAGCACCGCCCGGATTGCCAGGCGACACCCGGAAGCCCTGGTGGTGGGCATCGACCAATCCCTCCACCGCCTGGACAAGCACGACCGGGCCTACCGCACGGAAGGGGCGGACTATCTGCTGGTGCGGGCGGACCTCAACGACTTCTGGCGCCTCGTCCTGGAGGCGGGCTGGCGGCTCTCCCACCATTATCTGCTCTACCCCAACCCCTGGCCCAAGCCCCGCCACCTGATGCGGCGCTGGCATGCCGCTCCGGTATTCGCCGCCCTTTTGGCCCTGGGCGGGCGGCTGGAAGTGCGCAGCAACTGGCAGGTCTACATCGAGGAATTCGTCCTGGCCCTGGGGATAGCGGGCATCCCCTCCGCCGTCGAGCCCTGGGCGCCGGGGACACCCATCACCCCCTTCGAGCGCAAGTACCAGGGAAGCGGCCAAAGTCTGTGGCGCTGTGTGGCCGAACTGTCTTCGCGGTAGAATGCGGAGCATCACCCCTTACGGAGATCGCCCCATGCTGACCCGCCTTCTGCTCGCCCTCGCCGGCCTGCTGCTGACTTTCGCCGCCCACGCCGCCAACCCCCAGGTGGAACTGAAAACCAACCAGGGGGACATGGTGATCGAGCTCTATTCGGACAAGGCGCCGAAGACGGTGGAGAACTTCCTCGAGTACGCCAACAGCGGCTTCTACAACGGCACCGTGTTCCACCGGGTAATCGACGGCTTCATGATCCAGGGGGGCGGCTTCGATACCCGCCTCAACCAGAAACCCACCCGGGCGCCGATCCATAACGAGGCCGACAATGGCCTGAAGAACGCGATGTACACCGTCGCCATGGCCCGCAAGCCGGACCCCCATTCCGCCAGCGCCCAGTTCTTCATCAACGTGGCGGACAACGGCTTCCTCGACCATACCGCCCCCACCTTCGACGGTTGGGGCTACTGCGTGTTCGGCAAGGTGGTGAAGGGACAGGACGTGGTGAAGAAGATCGCCCAGATGCGCACCGGCAGCGCCGGGCCCTTCCCCAAGGACGTGCCCCTGGAGCCGGTGGTGATCAAGGAAGTGAAGCTGCTGCCGGCCAGGAAGTGAAACCGCGCCAAGGCGGCAGTGGAGCGTAAGGCCGTGCGGCCTCACGCTCCAAAGGCAAGATTGAAGTTGCGGCGGAGGACCTCGTCCCGGTCCCCCGGCTTCAGAAAGTGTTTTTCGACCTTTCCCCGGCGCACGGTCTTCAGCGTGTCGCCGAGAAGAATGCTCCTCCCCTCCTCGTGGTGCAGCACGACCAACAACTTCTGCACGAATATCGCCTCCGGATGGGTGGAATTGAGATAGTTCGCCGGCATGAAATCGATCCACTCCTGGGGGGAGAGATCGAAGGCGTACTGCTTGGTCCACTCCCCCTCCACCAGTGCCTGCAACAGGTACTCGCGCTCACCCGCCCGGCTCAGCATGAACGTGTCGAAGTCCTGTTTGACCTCGACGTCAAGCGAGTTCAGCCCCATGGGCGCCCGGATGCCGTAACTGCCGAAACCGAGATCGCACAGCCAGTCCTCGCCGTCTAATTTCAGCACAATGGCCATGTGCGTCTTGGGGCGCCTGACGGGATAAAACATGGGCCGAGCGGCCACGAACCGGTATGGGATGCCGAGCGCCTGAAGCCCCATGGCAAAGATGCCGTTGACCTCATAGCAATATCCGCCGCGGCCTCGGCCAACGATCTTCTCGACAATCTCTTCGGGCACCAGGGAAACGACCTTCCCCGCCTGAACGTCGAGGTTTTCAAAGGGCACCGAAAAGAGTTGGCGCCGCATCATCTCGGTAACCGTGGCAAGGTCGGCCTTGGCGTCACCGGCAAAACCTATCCTGTTCAGATACTTTTGGAATATGAAATTATCGGCTTCCACACTGGGGCTCCAGGCAATACCCACCCATGGGTCATTCCGCCAGCACAACGGAAAAACGCTCGGCAGCGGCTCAGATCAGGGTTGTTTGGCCGCTCTCTGCCACGGCGTGAATGGCCGCGAGAAGGCGTTTCACCGCCTCCACCGCCTCGCTACGGTTCTTGGCCTGAGCCCGTTCATTCTGACGGGCATGGATGGTGGTGAAATCCTTGAGGTCGGCCTGGAGCACTTCCCGTGTGCGGTGGCTGAGGTTGGCGAACACCCGCTCGGACAGGGCGGCATCGTCCATGAACCAGAGCGTCTTGACCAAGTCCTCCGACTGGACTTCCCGCAACAGCAACTGGATTTCCCGGTCGCTCATGTCCAGCATCCGCCGCAGGGGGATGCGGTACACATCCTCGTCTTCCTTCACCTCGACGCCGGGCAGCAGACCCGGCAGATGCTTGGCCGCCTGGAGAACCAGGGTCTCCAGCTCCACCCTGGAAAGGGAGATGCGGGTATGGTCGAAGGTCAGGTGATAGAGACCGGCTTCGGGGGCGAAGTCGATTTTGACGTCCATGGGATTCTCCCGGCAAGCGATGGCGATAATTTACCACCAATCCGCCGTTTTCCGCCAAGTTCAAATGACATTCGGGTAGGCGGCGCGGAAGCGGGCGAAAAAAGCCTCCAACTGGTCCGGCGGCAGGCGGTTGATCCCTGCCGCCCCCTTGCGTCCGCCGCCGGAGGGGAAGGCGCGGCACAATTCGTCCGCCCCGGCGGGGTTGGCCAGGGGCGCGCGCACGCTGACGGTGTAGGCGCCGTCGCTACGGCGGGTCAGCACCCCATG
>JAGUYQ010000117.1 GCA_020061285.1 Betaproteobacteria bacterium | reverse complement strand
CATGATCTGCGATCATGGTCGTCATCCTTTCAGCCAGTTTAACCGGGTCAGCACTTGACCAGGGTTCCCTCGTCCTCGCCCATCACCACGCGCTTGAGGGCCCCTTCCTTGAAAATGCTCAACACGCAAAGGGGCATGTTCTGGTCACGGCACAGGGCGAATGCCGTCGCATCCATCACCTTCAGGTCTCGGGTAATGGCCTCGTCGAAAGTCAGGGTCTGGTAGCGTTTGGCGGAAGGGTCCTTCTTCGGGTCCGCTGTGTAGACCCCGTCCACCTTGGTGGCCTTGAGCACGATATCGGCGCCGATCTCCACCCCGCGCAACGCGGCGGCGGTATCGGTGGTGAAGAAGGGGTTGCCGGTGCCGGCACCGAAAATCACCACCTTGCCTTCTTCCAGGTAGCGGATGGCCTTGCCCCGGATATAGGGCTCGGCCACCTGCTCGATGGTCAGGGCCGATTGCACCCGTGCATTCACCCCAGCGCGGCGGAAGGCATCTTGCAGGGCCAAGGCATTCATGACCGTGGCCAGCATGCCCATGTAGTCGGCGGTGGCGCGGTCCATGCCGGCGGCACCGGGGGCCACGCCCCGGAAGATGTTGCCGCCGCCGATCACCACTCCCACCTGCACCCCCAGACGCACCACCTCGGCCACTTCGGCGACGATGCGCTCAATGGTTTCACGGTTGATGCCGTAGGCATCGTCGCCCATCAGGGCTTCGCCGCTGAGCTTCAGCAGAATGCGCTTGAATGCAGGGGCTGCCATGGAATCAACCCTTCGCCGCAGCGGCGGCCTGGGCCATCACTTCTTCGGCGAAGTTGTCCTGGCGCTTCTCTAGGCCCTCGCCCACCACATACAGGGTGAAACCGTGAACGGTGGAACCCTTGGATTTCAGCACTTGCTCCACGGTCTGCTTGTCATCCTTGACGAAGGGCTGGCCGAGGAGGGTCACTTCCTTGAGGAACTTCTGCACCGTGCCTTCCACCATCTTCTCCACGATGTTGGCGGGCTTGCCGGATTCGGCTGCCTTCTCGGTGGCGATGCGGCGCTCGGTTTCGATCAGTTCGGCCGGCACGCCGGACGCATCCAGGGACTTGGGCTTCACCGCGGCGATGTGCATGGCGATGTCCTTGGCCAGGGCCTCGTCGCCGCTCAGGTCCACCAGCACGCCGATCTTGCTGCCGCCGTGGACATAGCTGGCCAGCTTGCCCTTGGCCTCGACGCGCACGAAACGGCGCAGGGACATGTTCTCGCCGATCTTACCCACCAACTGGGTGCGGATATCTTCCACCGTCTTGCCGTCGATGGTCATGGCCGACAGGGCCGCCACATCGGCGGGGTTGTTCTTGGCCACCAGCTCGGCCAGATTCTTGGTAAGGGCGAGGAAATCGTCGTTCTTGGCGACGAAATCGGTTTCGCAGTTCACTTCGATCATGGAGCCCAGCTTGCCGTCGGCGGAAATGTAGATGCCCACCACGCCTTCGGCGGCGATGCGGCCGGCGGCCTTGGTGGCCTTGCTGCCGAACTTGACGCGCAGAAGCTCTTCCGCTTTCGCCATATCGCCGTCGGCTTCCGCCAGGGCCTTCTTGCAATCCATCATCGGCGCGTCGGTGCGATCACGCAGTTCCTTCACCATGCTTGCGGTGACTTCAGCCATTTCATACTCCTAAAAGAATGCGTTTATTGGGATTAACTGTAAAAAAAGGGGCGGCAGCCCCTTTTTCGGCAAGCGGCGGAGTTACTCCGCCACCGGCTCTTCCGACTCCTCCACCTCGACGAAATCGTCGCCGACGATTTCGCGGATGATCTGGCTCTTGCCCTCCAGCACCGCATCGGCCATGCCGCGGGCGTAGAGGCGAATGGCGCGGCTGGAGTCGTCGTTGCCGGGAATCACGTAAGCGATACCCTCGGGAGCGTGGTTGGTATCCACCACGCCGACGACGGGAATACCCAGCTTGGCGGCCTCGGTCACGGCGCCGTGCTGATAACCGACATCAATAATGAAAATCGCGTCCGGCAGGGAAGCCATGTTCTTGATGCCGCCCAGGCTGCGCTCCAGTTTTTCCAATTCGCGGCGCAGGTCCAGAGCCTCGCGCTTGGGCAGACGGTCCATGGAGCCGTCCTGGATCATGGCGTCCAGCTCGTGCAGGCGCTTGACGGACTGCTTGACGGTCTTGAAGTTGGTCAGCATGCCGCCCAGCCAACGGTGATCGACGTAGGGCATACCGCAACGCTCGGCTTCTTCGCGGATGATTTCGCGGGCCTGGCGCTTGGTGGCGACGAACAGGATATTGCCCTTGTTGGAGGCCAACTGACGGGCATATTTCATCGCTTCCTGGAACATCGGCAGGGTGGTTTCCAGGTTGATGATGTGGATGTTGTTGCGCTCCCCGAAAATGAAGGGGGCCATCCTGGGGTTCCAGTAACGGGTCTGGTGGCCGAAGTGCACACCGGCTTCCAGCATTTGACGCATGGTAACGGACATGAAAATACTCCAATAAGGGTTGAGCCTCCATCCGCCCTGAAGGCCCGTCGCCGGGCACCCTTATGGGGGCGGATGTGCGTAGTTTTGCTCCCCGCAAGTCGCGGATTAAGCAAACGTTGAATTTTAACAGGAAATGGGCGCCCTATTCAAGCTTGCCGCTTACTCCTCCACGGGAGGGTTCACGGGAAAGAGCACGTCGGTATAGCCAAACCAGCGCAAATCCGTGATGCGCATGGGGTACAGCACGCCGACGAGATGATCGCATTCGTGCTGCACCACGCGGGCATGGAAGCCCGACACGGAGCGGTCGATGGCGTTGCCGTGAGGATCGAAACCACGGTAACGCAGCGAGGTGAAACGGGGCACCCGCCCCCGCATTCCGGGAATGCTGAGGCACCCCTCCCATCCCTCTTCCATCTCGTCGGACAAGGGCTCCAGCACCGGGTTGATCAGTACGGTGTAAGGCACGCTTTCCGCCTCTGGGTAACGCTCGAGGGCGTCGAAGCCGAACACCACCACCTGCAAGCCCACGCCGATCTGGGGCGCGGCCAAACCCGCGCCGTCGTTGGCGCGCATGGTGTCGTGCATGTCCTGCAAGAGGGCATGGAGCTCCGGCGTACCGAAGAACTCCACCGGCGCCGCCCTCTCCAGCAGGCGCGGGTCGCCCATGCGCAGAATGGGTTTAATCGGCATGGATCACGACGACGTGCTCGAGGATAGCCCGTACCCGGTGCATGGAATGCTCCAGCTCCCGGCTGATTTCCTCGAACTGGATCGAGTTTGCATTGTTACCCCGTCCGGCGGCGTAGTTCACCACCACGCCGATGGCGGCGTAACACAGGCCCAGTTCCTTGGCCAGGGCGGCCTCGGGCATGCCGGTCATGCCGACGATGGTGGCGCCGTCCCGCTCCAAGCGGTTCACCTCGGCCTTAGATTCCAGGCGGGGACCCTGCATCGCAGCGTACACGCCGGTATCGAAGCAAGTCTCCCCGGCCAGGCCGGCGGCCTGCATGCACAGGCGGCGCATCTTGTCGCAATAGGGCTCGGTGAAGTCGATGTGGGTGACGGGGGCATCCGTCCCCTCGAAATAGGTGGCCTTGCGGCCATAGGTATAGTCGATGATCTGGTCGGGAACCACCAGCGTACCGGGGCCGTGATGGGCGGGTATCCCTCCCACCGACGCCACGGACACGATGTCGGTCACCCCCTGGTCGTGGAGGGCCCACAGATTGGCGCGGTAATTGATTTCGTGGGGGGCCAGGGTATGGCCGTAGCCGTGTCGGGCCAGGAACGCCACCTCGTGTCCCTTGATGTGGCCGAAGGTAAGGGGCCCCGAAGCGTCGCCATAGGGGGTGCGCACCACTTGGCGCCGGGTGATTTCAAGGTTGGCCAGTTGGGTCAGGCCGCTGCCGCCGATAATTGCAAGCATGATTTCTCCGAATATCCAAAAATCCCGAAGCGGGGGCGATTCATTCCTTCATCGCGTAAACCGCGGGCAGATTGCGCCAGGCTCCCTTGGCGTCCATGCCGAAACCGAATACGTAACGGTTGGGCAGGCGCACGCCGACATAGTCGGCCTTGATGGGTTTGTCGCGCCCCAATTCCTTCTCCGAGAACACGGCGCAATGGAAGGATGCCGCCCCCATTTCCAGCAGCTTGTCCCGTATCGCCGCCAGGGTATAGCCCTCGTCCAGGATATCGTCCAGCACCAGTACCGCCCGCCCCTTCACTTCCTGCTTCGGCAGGGCCTTCCAGAACAGCTCCTTGCCCGCCAACTCATCGCCGTAACGGGTGGCGTGGAGGTAATCGAAATCCAGGGGAAAGCGCAGCAGGGGCAGCAATTGGCCGGTGAACACCACGGCCCCTCCCATCACCGACAGCACCAGGGGATAACGGTCCCCCAGGTCTGCCGTGATCTCTTGCGCCAAGCGTTCCAGCACACCCCGGATATCCTCCGGGGAGCAAATCATTTCGGCGCCTTCGAGCAGCCCCCACGCCTCCTTGGCCGGCAGCATCACAGTTTCCCCGCGAATTCGGCCAAGTAGGCGCGGAACTCGTCCGCCACTTCCGGGTGCTTCAAGGCGTGTTCCACCGTCGCCTTGAGGTAGCCCAGCTTGCTGCCGCAATCGTAGCGGGTGCCGTGGAATTCGTAGGCCAGCACCTGTTCCCGCCGCAACAGGGAGGCGATGCCGTCAGTCAACTGGATTTCCCCGCCAGACCCCGGCCGCACCGTTTCCAGATGCTGGACATCGTCCATCTGCACTTTGCCGACCTGTTCCCTGAGCTTCTCGGTCTCCTTCTTCCACCCGGCCACCGCCGTCTGGGCCTTCGCCCACAGCGTTTCTCCGGTCTGATCCCGTGCGGTTTTGCCGTACATGGCAAGCCCTTTCTCGAACTCCGCCATGGCGGCGGCCATGTTCTCCAGTTCCTGCCGCCGGCTCTTCTGATCGATGGAGGCGTTGACCGCCGTCCGTTCCGCCGCCATGACCCCGTTCATCGCCTCCATGGCGAGGCCGAGAC